>JBFIOX010000075.1:0-9991 GCA_041610455.1 Gemmatimonadota bacterium | reverse complement strand
GCCCCTCCGACCAGCTCTGAGGCGCGGCGAGCAGCCGCCCGTGGGTGTCGTTGGTCGAGAAGATCTGCGCGCACTTGGGCGCGGCGGTCTCCGAGACCCCGCTTCCCCCGGCCGAGGCGCAGGCGGTCAGCAGCCCCGCCCATAGAGCGGCGGCGAGTGGACCGGTAGCGTGACGCCGCACCGCCGATCGCCGGCGGGAGGAGCGCGGGGTCACGGCGCGCCTACGAGGTGCCCTGGAGAGCGCGGCGACGCTCCAGGTCGACGAGCGGGGCGGCGTAGTCCCCGGTCCAGCAGGCGTCGCAGAACGGCCCGTGGTCGGCGACCGCGGCCCGCATCCCGTCCATCGACAGATAGCCGAGCGAATCGACCCCGAGGTGCTCGCGGATCTCCTGCACCGAATGGCGAGCGCCGATGAGCTCTTCGCGCGTGGGCATGTCGATCCCGTAGTAGCACGGGAAGCGCACCGGCGGCGAGGCGACCCTGAAATGCACCTCGTCGGCCCCCGCCTCGCGCAGCATGGCCACCAGCCCGCGGCTCGTCGTGCCCCGCACCAGCGAGTCGTCGACCACCACGATGCGGCGACCCTCGATGAGCTCGCGCACCGGGTTGTACTTCACGCGCACCTTGAAGTCGCGTCCCGCCTGCGAGGGATGGATGAACGTGCGGCCCACGTAGTGGTTGCGGATCAGCGCCAGCTCGAACGGCAGCCCGCTCTGCTCGGAGAACCCGAGCGCCGCGGAGTTCGAGGAGTCCGGCACCGCGAACACGCAGTCGGCCTCGACGGGGTGCTCGCGCGCCAGCTGCCGGCCGAAGGCGCGCCGGGCGGCGTCCACGCTGCAGCCCCACACGCGCGAGTCCGGCCGCGCGAAGTACACCAGCTCGAACAGACAGGCGGTGGTCCGCTCGGGCGGCAGAGGCCGCAGGGCCTCCACGTGGCCGTCGCGGATTCGCAGCACCTCGCCGGGCTCCACGTCGCGCACGTACGCGGCCCCGATGATGTCGAGCGCGCACGTCTCCGAGGTGATCACCACGGCCTCGCCGAGCCGGCCGAGCACCAGCGGACGGAACCCGCGCGGGTCGCGCGCGGCGTACACCGTATTGCCGATGCAGAGGACGAGCGAGAACGCGCCGACGGCCTGCGACAGCGCGTCGTCGACCCGCTGCTCCTCCTCGCGCCGTCGCGACCGCGCGATAAGGTGCACGATGGCTTCCGAGTCCGAGTCGGTCTGGAAGATGGCTCCCTCGCGCGCGAGTCGATCGCGCAGCTCGGTCGCGTTGGTGAGGTTGCCGTTGTGCGCCAGCGCCAGCGGGCTGCCGCGGAAATCGACCAGCACGGGCTGTGCGTTGCGCAGGGTGGAGCGCCCCGCCGTCGAGTAGCGCACGTGCCCGATGGCGAGCGAGCCCTCCAGCCCCTTCAGCGTCTGGTCGTCGAACACGTCCGCGACGAGGCCCATGCCCTTGTGGGCGTGGGCCGTGCCGTCGCCATCGACCGTGACGATGCCCGCGGACTCCTGCCCCCGGTGCTGGAGCGCGTACAGGGCCAGGAAGGCGAGCTCGGCCGCCGCGCGCGAGCCGCTGACGGCCACGATCCCGCACTCCTCGCGCGGCTTGTCGTCGTCCACCGGCGTCCGCCCGCGCGACATCGCCTCCGCCGCCTGCGCCTTCATCGGTCGATCCCCGGCCTCCCCCCGGTCCCTCATGACGTGAGTCCCGCCTCCTCTCGCATGCGCCGCGGCAAGGCGGTCTCGTAGATCCGCGACAGCTCCGCGGCCGAGGCCGCCACCTCGTGCCTCGCCCCCCGCAGACGGCAGTCGGGTCCCCCCACGCGCCCCACCCGCGCGATCGGGACGCCCGCCCGCGCGGCCAGCGCGGCCAGGGCTTCGCCTCCGCCCGCCGCGCACGTCAGCACGACGCGGGACTGCGACTCCCCGAACCACAGGGCGGCGGCCGAGAGCGGCGTCGCGCCGCCCGGCTCGCGCGGGGCCAGGTCGAGATCGGCCTCGAACCCGTGGAGCGCGCCGCCCGCGATGGCGCACTCGACCAGCGCGATCGCGAGCCCGCCGTCGGAGCAGTCGTGCGCCGACCGCACCCGCCCCTCCGCGGCCGCGGCGACCAGGAAGTCCACCAGGGCGACCGCCGCGTCCAGGTCGAGCGCCGGGGGCGCCCCGGCCACCTGTCCGTGGCAGGCGGCCAAATACTCCGACCCGCCGATCTCGTCGCGCGTCACCCCGGCCACCCAGATCTCGTCGCCCGCGGCCTGGAACGCGGAGGGCACGCGCCGCTCGAGATCGTCGAGGATCCCCACCATGCCCACCACCGGGGTGGGATACACGGGCTGCCCGCCCGTCTCGTTGTAGAGCGAGACGTTGCCGCCCGTGACCGGCGTGCCGAGCGCCCGGCAGGCCTCGCCCATGCCGCGCACGGCCTCCGACAGCTGGTGGTACACCTCGGGGCGGAGCGGGCTTCCGAAGTTGAGGCAGTTGGTGACGGCGGCGGGCCGGGCCCCGGTGCAGGCCAGGTTGCGCGCCGCCTCGGCGACCGCGCTGCGGCCCCCCGTGCGGGGCTCGAGGTAGGTGTATCGCCCGTTGCCGTCCGTGGCGGCGGCGAGGGCCCGCGGGGCGGCCGGGAGCCGCAACAGCGCGGCGTCGCCGCCGGGACCCTGGAGCGTGTTCGTCTGCACGGAGGTGTCGTACTGCTCGTAGATCCAGCGGCGCGAGGCGATCGAGGGCGCGTCGAGGAGCGTGCGCAGCGCCGACGCCACGGCGGCGTCGTCCGCGAAGTCGCGGTAGGGTCCGAGATCGCGCGCGCGCCGGGCCGTCACCTCCGGATCCTCGACCCCCTCCCGGACGTAGGTGGGGCACTCGTCGACGAGGGGGAGCACGGGGATCTCGGCCACCACGACGCCGTCCCGCCGCACGCGGAACATGCCATCGTCCGTCACGCGGCCGATCGTGGCCGCCTGTAGGTCCCAGCGCTCCAGCACCTCGCGCACTTCGTGCTCGCATTCCGGCTTGGCCACCAGCAGCATGCGCTCCTGCGACTCCGACAGCAGCATCTCGTAGGGCGTCATCCCGGCCTCGCGCACGGGAAGGAGCCCCACGTCGATGTCGATGCCGGAGCCCGCGCGCGCCGCCATCTCGGTGGCGCTCGAAGTGAGTCCGGCGGCGCCCATGTCCTGGATGCCGACCAGCAGGTCGCGCTCGATCAGCTCGAGGCTGGCCTCCAGGAGAAGCTTCTCGGTGAAGGGATCGCCCACCTGCACCTGGGGCCGGCTGTCCGCCCCCTCCTCGTCCAGCTCCTCCGAGGCGAACGTCGCCCCGTGGATCCCGTCGCGGCCCGTGCGCGCGCCCACCGCCATCACGGGGTTGCCCACGCCCGAGGCCGTGCCGCGGATGAGGCGCTCGAGCGGCAGCACCCCGATGCACATCACGTTGATGAGCGGGTTGCGCTCGTAGGCGGGGTCGAAGACGGTCTCGCCGCCCACCGTGGGGATGCCGACGCAGTTGCCGTAGTCGCCCACGCCGCGCACGACCCCGTCGAGCAAGTAGCGCGAGCGGGCCGAGTCGAGCGAGCCGAAGCGCAGGCTGTCGAACAGGGCGATCGGGCGCGCCCCCATGGTGAACACGTCCCTCAGGATGCCGCCCGCCCCCGTGGCGGCGCCCTGGTAGGGCTCCACCGCGGACGGGTGATTGTGCGATTCGATCTTGAACGCGACGCCCCAGCCGTCGCCCACGTCGATCACGCCGGCGTTCTCCCCGGGCCCCTGCACGACGCGCGGCCCCTCCGTGGGCAGGGTCCTGAGCAGGGGACGCGAGTTCTTGTACCCGCAGTGCTCCGACCACATGGCGCTGAACACGCCGAGCTCGGCGATCGTGGGCGCGCGACCCAGGATGGCCAGGATGCGCTCGTACTCCTCCGGGCTGAGCCCGTGCTCGGCCACCAGCTCGGGCGTGATGGGGGGCTCGCGCACCTCCGTGCCGGCGCCCGCGGCGTCGAGTGTGGCTTCGGTCACCGGCCGGCTCCCGTTCCGGCCGCCGCCCCGGCGATCCGCGCGCCCGCCTCCGCGGGGACGCCCGTCGCGCCCGCGCCGCCCCGCACGGCGTCGAGCAGCGAGCGGAAGACGCCCAGCCCGTCCGTCTTCCCGAGCACGGGCAGCGACACGCGCTCGGGGTGCGGCATGAGCCCCAGCACGCGCCCCGCCGGATCGATGATGCCCGCGATGTTGCGGGCCGAGCCGTTGGGGTTCGCCTCCGGGGTCGCCTCGCCGCGCTCGTCCACGTAGCGGAACACGACGCGGCCCTCGGCCTCGAGCGCGTCCAGGGTGTCCGGGTCGGCCACGAACTGGCCCTCGCCGTGCGCGATCGGGATGCGCAGGACATCGCCGTCCCGGTACGCCGTGGTGAACGGCGTGTTCGCGTTCTCCACGCGCAGGCGGGTGTCGTGGCAGCGGAAGCGCAGGCCCTGGTTGCGCACCAGCGCGCCCGGGAGCAGCCGCGCCTCGCACAGCACCTGGAAGCCGTTGCAGATGCCCAGCGTGAGCCCGCCGCCGCGCGCGAACTCGATCACCTCGCGCATGATGGGGCTGAACCGCGCGATGGCCCCCGCCCTCAGGTAGTCGCCGTACGAGAACCCGCCCGGGAGCACCACCACGTCGACGCCGTCCAGATCGTGCGACTTGTGCCACAGGTAGGTCGCCCGCTCGCCCAGGCCCTCGGTGACGGCCCGGTACACGTCGGCGTCGCAGTTGGAGCCGGGGAAGCGGACGATCCCGACGTTCATCCGGGTACCCCCTCCCGCACGCGCACCGCGTAGTCCTCGATGATCGGGTTGGCGATCAGCTCCTCGCACATGCGCTCGACCGTCGCGCGCGCCGCCTCCGCGTCCTCGGCCTCGATGACCAGCTCGATCAGGCGCCCGGCCCGCACCGCGGTCACGCCCTCGTACCCGAGGTTGCCCAGCGCGCGTGCGATCGTCTGGCCCTCGGGGTCCAGGATCCCCTCGCGCGGGGTGATGCGTACGTCCACCGAATAGGTCTCTGTCACGGTGTGGCCTCGTAGAGATCTCGGCCGACGATGCGACGATAGGCTTCGCGGTAGCGGGCCGAGGTGGTCTCCACCACCTCGCGGGAGAGCTCCGGCGCCGGCGGCGTGCGGTCCCACTCGCCGCGCTGCACCATGCCCTCCAGGTAGTCCCGCACCGGCTGCTTGTCCAGCGACGGCTGGCTGCGCCCCGGCTCGTACCGATCGCCGAACCAGAAGCGCGACGAATCGGGCGTCATCACCTCGTCGATGAGCAGGATGCGCCCGTCCGCGGCGCGACCGAACTCGTACTTGGTGTCGGCCAGGATGATGCCCCGCTCGCGCAGCGTGTCGCGGCCCGCCGCGTACAGCGCCAGGCTCATGGCGCGCAGCTCGGTGGCCAGCTCCGACCCGATCAGCTCGCACATGCGGTCGAAGGTGATGTTCTCGTCGTGGCCTTCCTCCGCCTTGGTGGCCGGCGAGAACACGGGCTCGGGGAGCTGCTCGGACTCGCGCAGGCCGGCCGGCAGCGGCTCGCCGGCCAGCGTGCCGTGCGCGGCGTACTCCTTCCAGGCCGAGCCCGAGATGAACCCACGCACCACGCACTCCACGGGGAACGGCTTCGCCCTGGCCACCAGCATGCCCCTGAGCCCCCACACGTCGCGCGTATCGGCGACCTCGGGCGCTCGGGCCGCGATCTCGTCCGGGTCGCTGGCGATCCGGTGGTTGTCCACGATGTCCGTCGTGCGGTCGAACCAGAACGCGGAGAGCTGCGTGAGCACGGCCCCCTTGTGCGGGATCGGATTGGGGATCACGCAGTCGAAGGCGCTGATCCGGTCGCTCGCCACCATGAGCAGGCGGTCGCCCAGATCGTACATCGAGCGCACCTTGCCTTTGCGCAGGAGGGGGAGCGGGAGGTCGATCTCGTGCAACGGGGTGGCCTCGAGGGCGGGCTGGGTCATCGGACGTCGTCTCTCCTGTGTCGGGGTTCGTAAGCGTGCGTCGCGCCGAGCCTGGGCGACCTGCGGGGCGGACGGTCCTCTGCGCGCCCGGGCGGCCCGGGGCGCGGGAGCTCGCGTGTGCGGGCGGCTTCGCGCCGGCGCGGCGCGCTCACACCCGCACCTCCTCGCGCGCCGGAGGCGCCGCGCCCCCCACGAACAGCGGATCGACGCGCTCGGTGAGGAAGCGCGCCACCTGCTGCGGAGCGCGGCCCACGAGCCGGGAGGGCTCGGCCAGCGCCTCGAGCGCCGGCACGTCGAGCCCGAACGCCGCATCTCCCGCGATGCGCGCGAAGAAGTCGTTGTCCTCCGCGCCCTCGTCAAGCCGCTGGCGCGCGGCCAGCGCGTGCTGCCTGATCCGCTCGTGCAGGTCCTGTCGGTCGCCGCCCGCGCGCACGCCGGCCAGGAGGATCTGCTCGGTGACGAGGAAGGGAAGGGCCACCGCGAGCCGGCGGGCCACCACCGCCGGGTGGACGACCAGCCCCGCGCCCACGTCGCGCACGAGGATGAGGACCGCGTCCGCGCACAGGTACGCCTCGGGCAGGGCGATGCGACGGTTCGCCGAGTCGTCCAGCGTGCGCTCGAACCACTGCACCGACGCCGTCCACGCGGCGTCCAGCTCGAGCAGGCACAGGTGTCGGGCCAGGGCGCAGATGCGCTCGCTGCGCATCGGGTTCCGCTTGTAGGGCATGGCCGACGAGCCGATCTGCCGCTCGCCGAACGGCTCCTCGATCTCGCCGAAGGACTGGAGCAGCCGAATGTCGTGCCCGAAGCGCGCCGCCGAGGCGCCGATGCCGGCGAGCGCCGAGAGGATCCGGTGGTCGACCTTGCGAGGGTAGGTCTGCCCCACGACGTCGTAGCAGCCGGCGAACTCGAAGCGCTCGGCGAGCCGGCGGTTGAGCCGATCCACCTTCTCTCCATCGCCGCCCAACAGCTCGTGGAAGGTGGCCTCGGTGCCCGTCGTGCCGCGCGCCCCGCGAAAGCGGAGCTCGCCCACCGCGGCGTCGATCTGATGCAGGTCGAACAGCAGGTCCTGCACCCACAAGCAGGTGCGCTTGCCGATCGTGGTGGGCTGTGCCGGCTGCAGGTGCGTGTAGCCCAGCGTCGGGGTGGCGGCCTGCGCCCGGGCGAACCCCGCCAGGTCGGCGATGGCCCCCCGCAGCCGTCCCCGCAGGATGGCCAGGGCGCGGCGGTGCTGGACGAGACCCGCGTTGTCGGCCACGTACGTGCTGGTCGCGCCCAGGTGCAGGAAGCCGCGCGCCTCGGGTGCCACCTCCCCGAAGTGGTGCACGTGGGCCATCACGTCGTGCTTGAGCTCGCGCTCGATCTCGGACACCCGCGCCAGGTCGACCTGGTCGCGCCCGGCGTGCATGGCCGCGATCGCCTCGTCGGGGATGTTCACCCCGAGGGCGCGCTGCTCCTCGGCGAGCGCTATCCAGAGGTCGCGCCAGATGAGCGCTTGTGTGCGGGGGGAGAAGACCGCCGCCATCTCGGCGGATGCGTAGCGGTCGATGAGGGGATGTGGGTAGCGGCTTTCCGCCATCAGGTCGTTTTCAGGTTCAGCGTCCCCCCTTGGCGAGCGGCGTCGCCGGAAGGCGCCAATCTGGCGACTCCGGAGCCGGAATCAAGTCGGCCCCCGATGGCTACCCGACCCGGAAGTCGCTGCGCAGCCGTCGGGTCCCGCGCGCCACGTGCACGCGCACCCAGCCACGCGACTCGCCGCCCCTCGCATAATAGGTGAACAGCTCGCCCGCCTCCTGCGCGGTGCGGACCTCGTTGTTGTTGATGCCCCAGATCACGTCGCCCCGCCGCAGGCCGGTGACGCGCTCCACCGACTCGTCGATCGACACGATGAGCGCCCCGAACTCGATGGCCAGCCCCCGCTCCTGAACGATCTGCGGCGTCACCGTCACGAGACCGAGTCCGGAGAGGACCTCGACCCGCTCGGCCCGGCCCGACGGGATCTCCTCCAGCCGAAGCCGCGTCTCGCGCAGCCCGTCGCCTCGCCGGTACGTGACGTCCACGGTGCTGCCGACGCCGGCCTCCACCAGGCCCACCTGCCAGTCGAGATCGTGGTGCACCGGGCGGGCGTCGAGCGACACGATGCGGTCGCCCCGCCGGAGCCCCGACTGCGCCGCCGGCGTTCCCTCGTGCACCCGCTCGACGACGGTGAAGCTGAACACCGAATCCGATCGATCCGTGATCACGTCGAGCCCCACCCAGGGGCGCCGCACCCGGCCGAACTCGACCAGCTCGCCAGCGATGCGGAGCGCGCGGTCGATGGGGATGGCGAAGCCGAGCCCCTCCGAGCCGCCCGAGTACGAGAAGATGGAGCTGTTGACGCCGATCACCTCGCCCTCCGCGTTCACCAGCGGCCCCCCCGAGTTGCCGGGATTGATGGAGGCGTCGGTCTGGATCATGTCCGCGTAGAGGACCTCGCGGTCCGGCGATTGGATGTCCCTTCCCACGCCGCTCACGATGCCCGACGTGACCGTGGCCTCCGTGTTCTGGAGGGCGAAGCCCGAGGGGTTCCCGATGGCGATGGCCGGCTCGCCCACGAAGAGGCCCGACGAGGTGCCGAGCGGGGCGGCGGGGACGCGGCCGGTGGGGATCCGCACGACCGCGAGATCGGTGAGATCGTCGGATCCGACCAGCTCGCCGGCGAAGCGCTGCCCCTGCGCGTCGATCACCTCGATGGACTCGGCTCCGCGCACCACGTGGTGGTTGGTGAGGATGGTGCCCCGTCCGTCGATCGCGAACCCCGAGCCCAGGTTGGGGACCGTGCGCGTCCGCCCCCCCTCGCCGAAGAAGCGGTCGAAGATGGAAGCCGGCGTCTGGACCGTGCGCGTGACGCGGATCGACACGACCGAGGGTCCGACGCGCTGCGCCGCCACCACGATGGGGGTGCGGCGGGCCTCGCTGATGGGGAGCGCGCTTTGCGCCGGAGCCGAGGAGGTGCCCGGGCGCCGCTGGGCGACGGTGAACATCGCGCGCGCATCGGCCGTCTCCGAGGACGCCGCGGTGTCTTCGGAGTCGGCCCCTCGCGCCGCGAACACCGCGCCGACTCCCAGACCCGCGAGAAAGAGGACCGCGATTCCCGCGACCATGCGCCAACCCGCGAGTGTCCGCCTGCCCGAAGTCTCGTGCGCGCTCATCGCCCCATCGTCCTCGAATGTGCCGGCCTCGTCGAACCTACCCCTTCATGGTACGTGCGAGCAGCCCCTGGGGTTCATGCGGGCCAGTCCAGCCAAGGGATCCCCGCGGGCCGGTTCCACCCCTCCTCGTAGCGCACCCCCGTGAGGTAGAGCCCCCCCGGCGGGGCGGGGTAGACGGGCCGCGAGGGCGTCTCCCCCTCCAGCATGCGGTCGAGGTCGTCGGCGGGGCGGCGCCCCCGCGCGATCTCCACCTGCGTGCCCACCAGATAGCGAACCATGTGGTGGAGGAAGCGGTCCGCCACGATGGTGAACCGGAGGAGGGGCCCGGGGCCCGCCCGCCACGCGGCCTCCTCGACCCGACAGCGGGTGCCCCGCTCGGGCTGGCCCGCCTTGGCGAAGCCGTCGAACGCGCGCTCCCCGGCGAGCCGCCCGGCGAGGGCCGCCAGGGAGGCGGGGTCGAGCGCGCCCGGGACACGCCAGCAGCGGTCGCGCAGGAACGGGGAGTCCGCCGCCAGCCCCGGGGCGAGCAGGTACTCGTACCGGCGCCCCGTCGCGTCGAAGCGCGGGTGGAAGTCGTCCTGCGCCTCGCGCACACCGAGGGTGCCGAGGTCCTCGGGCAGCAGGGCGCCCAGACCCCGCGCGACGTCCGCCGCGGCGCGGCCCGGCGGCGTGTCGAAGGCGATCTCCTGCGCGGCGGCGTGCACGCCCGCGTCGGTGCGGCCCGCCAGCTCGACCCGCGTGCTCCGATCGAGGAGCCGCGAGAGCGCCTCCTCGAGCGTGCCCTGCACGGTGCGCATGTCAGGCTGTCGCTGCCATCCGG
>JBFIOX010000074.1:0-10028 GCA_041610455.1 Gemmatimonadota bacterium | reverse complement strand
GGGTGCCGAAGCTGAGATCGCGCGTGAGCACCGGCACCCCGTCATCGAGCACGTTCACGGTGGTCGTGTCGTTGCCGATATTGACCAGCGCGGTGATCCCCTCCATCGCGTTCGGGTAGTTGACCTCGAGCGCGTTGTGGAGGGCAAAGGCCTCGACATCGACCATCTTGGGGTTGAGCCCCGCCTGCTGCAGGAGCGAGATCCGCGTCTCGATCAGCTCGCGCTTGGCGGCGACCAGGAGAACGGTCATCTGCAGACCGTCGCCCTCGGGATCGGTGATCTCGAAGTCGAGCTGCACGTTGTCCATGTCGAACGGGACGTGCTGCTCCGCCTCCCAGGGGATGACCTCGCGGGCCTCCTCCTCGTCCATGCGGTCCATCTTGATGAGCTTGATGATCACGTCTCGACCACCGACGCCGATCACGACGTCGCGTTGGTCGATCTTCTCTCGCTCGAACATGGACGAGATGGCGTCCGCCACGAGGCCGGGATCGACGATGTCACCATCGACGATCGCGTCGCCCTCGAGCGGGCAGACGGCGACCTTCGCCAGCTGCGGTGTGTCTTTGCTGTGGTCGATGACGGCCGCTTTGATGAAGCCGCTGCCGACATCCAGCCCAACCGTCGTCTTCCTCCGCCCAAACCTGAATGGCAGCATCAACCGTTCGTCCGTCGAGTGGTGATCACGGACGAGATGAGGCGGGACGGCTCAAGGTAGGTGCCGGTTAGGACGGTGTCAATCAACCCGCTGGCGCGTATTTGCGCCTCCCGAACGACCCCCTCCAGGCCTTCCATCCCGACCATCTCGATTCCCATTTTTTGCGCGCCGCTCAGTTACGCAGCGGCACGTCGTATACCAGCGCTCTGCGCACATCCGAAGCGATCGCTCCGCTCGCCGTCGCGACGATCGTGATTCCCCGGATGTTCCTTGTATTCTCCGCACTTACGCGATCTAGCACCGTTCCGTCCGACATGGCATAGCGGAACCGTGCCCCCGACGCGAAGGGCGTCGCGAACTCCTGCTGGTTTCGCCAAATTGCGACGGCCCCCGCGTGCGTCCTCGAAGCTTCGAGCGCGTAGGACAGGGCCCCATACGTGCGAACCAGGGAGCCCGGCGGGGGCGTGCGGCCGAACGCGGCCCCCCATCCGCTCGATTCTCGGAAGCGCTGCGGCGGTGCCTGCCCCGCCGCGTCGGCTCCGTTCGCCCGGCAGGTCGTTCTCGCGCGGGCGGACCGTGTCGTCGTCGGCGTGAAGCCGTCCGCATAACGGAACGGGACCGTGTACGGCTGCGAGACGGCGGTCCCGCGGAAGCCTCGGGACACGTTGGGCGCCGCCACCGAGTCGTAGACGAACAGGAGGGCGGCGCCGCCCGCCAGTGTATCGCACACGAGGGCCCGCGTGACGTCGAACCGCACCACGACCGACTCGGGTTCGGCGACCAGCACGTCCCCCGCGGACGCGCCGCGAAGCTCTCCGCCCATCAGGTCCACCGCCGCGCGGATGTTCTCGCGCGCCGACACCTCGATCCCGTGACGCGCCTGAAACCCGCTTTGGCTGACCACCATCGTGGCGAGCGCGCCCGCGAGCAGGCTCGCGCCAACCAGCGAGACGAGGACCTCCACCAGGGTGAACCCGGGATCGGTCGCGGGGGGCCACCGCTTCACGGGGCGGCCGGCGGCGGGGCCGCGTCGAGGACTCGGCTCTCGAACACGGCGGGCAGCCGCCCGGTCGAGGCGCGCACCACCAGCCGCACATGCTTCAACCGCGGAGCGGGTGAGGTGACGACGCGGTCCACGTCGTAGCTGGTCGGTCCGATCGTCACGGTCGTGACGCCGCTGGCGAGCGAGGAGAACGGCTGCCGGCGGACCGCCTCGAAGATGTCTAGGGCCGCGAGCGCCTGGTCGGCCTGCCAGCCCGCCAGCTTGCCCTGCCCGCCGATCGCGAAGCTGACGCCCGCCGCGGCGAGCACGCCGAGCGACGTGACGGCGAGGGCGATGAGGACTTCGACCAGGCCGAAGCCGGCCCGTCCGCCCCTCCGTCCTCGCCCGCGTCCCTTCGACCCTCGCACCATGACGGTCCCCTCGGCCTCGTCGGCCCGTGATTCGTTACCTGGCCCGAGTGAGAGGTCGCAGGCCAGCTCGCGGGTGGTGGTGGGGCAAGAACGGCGCCCGGCCGTAAGTGAAGGTCGCGGCGGGCCTTGTTGCGTCTTCGGCGGCCCGGTCGTCTGCAATCTTTGCAGGTCTAGGCACGCGCTGCCGGCTCCGCGGGCGACGCGCACTCAGAATCCGAAGGATTGGCGGCGGACCCGCCCGATGAAGTTGCTCACCAATCGGATACCGCGCCGTCCCCGATACAGGTAGAGGCTCCCGGCGGCCCCGTGTCCGCGCGGGTTGTAGCGGATCGTGTCCGGTCGTATGCGGACCGAGTCCAGCGCCCGCAGCCCCGACCCGCCCAGATCGACCACGGAGATCACGGCTCCGCCGGCGTCGGAGAGCTCCAGACGGTGCCCGGCCCGCAGAGCGACGCGCACCGGGTGGCGGAGGGCCACGGCGCGCAGCCGGGCCCGCGCCAGCTGCGCCTCGGCCAGCCGGGCAGACCAGGAGAGCCCGAGCCGGTCCAGCGCCCCCCAGGCGGTGGCCGCGGCGAGCCCCACGCCGAGAAGGGCGACCGCGAGCACGATCTCGACCAGCGTGAAGGCCCGCCACGAGGGTCGCGTGGCGTTCGGCACGCCGCCGCGACGCGCCGAGCGGAAGGTGCGGCCGAGCATGACGTCTCCCTGTGAGGTTCCGAACGAGTGCGCGGACGCTCGAGGGTGGCGGCGCACGTCAACATTTCGTCAACCGACGCCCTCGGCCGGGACCGGGTGGCCGTCACCCGGCGCCCGGTCCGGCCCTTGGAGGCTCAGCCGGTATCTCGGGCCCGCACCTGCGACCAGCCGAAGAGGGTCACCGCCAGCACCAGGGTGAGCAGGCTGACGCGCCACCCGATGTCGAACGGCCGCGAGCGGTACTCGAACGTGACCTCGCGATCGCCGGGCGCGATCTCGACCGCCCGGAAGAAGAAGTTCGCCGGACGGATCTCGCGCGCCTCGCCGTCCACACGGGCGGCCCATCCCGGGTAATGGGCATCGGTGAGCACGAGGTATCCCCGGCTGGGGTGGTCGAGGGAGATGCGGACGCGATGCGCCTCGGCCTCGAGGATCGTCGCCCCGGGCGGGGGCCGCGTGGACGGTCCAGGCGCCGCGTCGCCCCCGGCCGGGGCCGGCGAGGCGTCCCCGGCATGCGATCGCATGGAGTCGATGAGCACCACCGCGGCGCGCGGATCGAACGCGGCGTCGAGGAGGAGGTTGATCGCGGCCACGGGGTCGCCGACGTGGCGTGCGGCGGGCACCACGTAGGCGCGCGGCAGGGGATCGCGCAGCTCGTACAGGTAACCGGGCAGCGTGTCCAGAGGCAGCGCGATGGCCTGCGCCCCCGGAGACAACGGGATCAGGCTGTGCACGTAGCGCACGCTGTGCAGGCGGAGGAGGGCCCAGCGGCGTCCGGCGTCCGGGATCGCGCGGTGCAGGTCCCGCTCGTCGGCCTGCCCGCGCAGCTTTATCGCGTCCCACGCGTCCTGCTGGAGCACGCGCCACCGCTGTCCCACGTTGGGACCCATGGTCTGTTGCCAGACCCATTTCTGCATCTCGAGCGGGATCCCCCTCAGCACGGGGAGTTGCCCGGCAACGGAATCGAAGCGGCTCGCCCGATAGCGATAGTCCCGCTGGATGCGCTCGAGAGGGACGTGGCGCAGCACGAGCGGCTCCGACTCGTAGAAGGACTCCTCGACCACCGGATTCAGGCTGCGGTGCGCCACCGACAGGTCGCCGGTCACGACCGCGCAGACGAGAAACGCCATCCAGCGGGGCGAGAGGCTGCCGCGCCGGTGCCACCACGCCAGCGCGACCAGCAGCGCCGCCAGCAACGCCAGCTTTCCGAGATTCTGGCTCCATACGCCGAACGCCCAACCGAAGTCCTCGAACATCCGGTCGTTCCCGAACTGCCGCGCCCACTCTCGCACGGCGTCCCGGCCGAGGTGCAGCCCCGCGAGCGCGAGGACGGGGATCCCGACGTAGGCGCCGGCGAACAGTCGGTCGTGACGATGGCGCGCGCCCTCGAGGAAGGCTTGGCCGCCGCGGGCCGCCAGCAGCATCGCCGCGAACGCAGTCAAGAAGAAGTACTTCTCGGGAAAACGGAAGGCGCCGAAGCCGGGGACGTGATCGAACAGCCACCCGAAGACGGGGGTGCTCTCCCCGAGGGCGACGAGGATGCCTCCCACCCCGATCGCGGACCACACCGCCGTCTCGAGCCTGCGCCGCGGCGCTCGCCAGGCGAAGTAGAGGAAGAGCGGGAGCGCCGCCCCCACGTAGATGGAGAAGAGCCACGGGTCGCCGCGTCCGATGATCGATCGAACGCCGAAGGCGTACTCGGGGTCCCGGTAGTCGGGCGGAATCAGGAGATAGAGAAGACGGACGGGCTGCAGATCGAACGCCACGGCCTCGCCGTAGCTCAGCCCCTCTCCCCGTCCCGATGCGGCGAGGAGCTCTAGCGTGGGCAGGATCTGGATCATCGCGAGCCCGACGATGAAGCCGCCCGCGATGGCGATACGACCGAGCGCCGGGCCCGGCCGCTCGCCGCCGGGCCGCTGCGGGCGCCACCAGAGGTGCGCCGTGACGACCGACGCGAAGCCGGCCAGCAAGAACGATTGCGGCTCCCCGGCGAGCGCCGCCGCCGTGCCCATGAGCACCAGGATCGCCGTGGCCCGGGGACGCCGGTCCTCCAGCACGCGCAACGCGGCCCACGCCAGCCCCGGAGCCCAGGCGGCGCTCTGGAGCGCGTTGACCAGGTTGAGCAGGGAGGCGAAGTACCCACCGAGCATCCAGGTGACCGCCCCGAGATACGCGGCGGCGGCCCCGGCGCCGAGCCGTCGGCAGAGGAGGAAGGCGAAGATCCCCCCGAGCGCGAAATGCGATGCGAGCAGGAGGTTGAAGGCGACGAAGAAGGGAAGTATCGCGTACAGCCAGTTCGGCGGGTAGAAGACACCCGATTGCACGTTCGCCAGGAAGGGCGCCCCCACCCCGATATAGGGCGTCCACAGGGGAACCTCCCCGGCGCGAAGGGCCTCGGCGAGCAGCTGCTTCTGGGGCACGAAGAACATCTGCATGTCGCGGGCGACCGGGATGCCGGAAAGGCTGACGATCTCCCACAGATAGGCGCCCGCGACGACCGCGAGGATCGCGATGGGGAGCCCCGCCCCGAACTTCGATCCTTCCAGCTTCAGCGTCTCCCCTCCTCCCGTCCGCCCGCCTCCGCACGCCGACACGTTGTTCGGCCGTGGGCCGTTGCGCAAAGGCCCCGCGATCCGCTCGCGCGGGCTCGGGAGTCCGACCCCGGCATGCGCTAGCGCGATGCGTTGGCGCTGGGCAAAAAAAAAGGGCGCGGCGTGTGCCGCGCCCTTGGGCCCGCAAGGGCCCTCCCATCGATTCGACCGTCAGCAGCTAGCCGCTTGGACGATCTGACCGACGGCGCCCGAAGCGTTCGACGCGGACGAGTTCACGCACCACGTCTTGCTCGAGCTCCCATGGGCCGCGGTGATCTGGTAGCCGTCGGTGTAGGCCGTGGCCTGGAGCCCCACGCTCTGGCTGGCCTGGAAGTCCGCGTTACCGTCACCGTCCAGGTCGGCCGTGCTACCGGCCGCGACCGTCGAGTTGGTGTACGCCTGGAAGTCCGAGAAGTACGCCTCTTCGGCCGTCATCAGGTTGCGAAGATCGCTCTTCGCAGCCGAGTCGAACGCCTTCTCCTTCGTGCTCGCGAACTGCGGAATCGCGATCGCGGCAAGAATGCCGATGATCACGACCACGATCAGCAGCTCGATCAGCGTGAAACCTTTCGCGTTGCGCATCTGCTCCTCGCTTTACTGTTGGTTGATACCCGGGGCGATCTTTCCGAGCATCGGAGCCGCCAATCCGGTGGACTCCGCCTCACGCGAGGGGCTGGAAGGGCAACGCGTATGCCTTGGTCGGCCCGGTTCCGTTAAGTGCTTGGAAAGCGAGGGATTGAAGGGCGAATTCGCGGCCGTGGCGCGCTCGATTCACGGCGCCCGGCCTTGCAGGATGCATGATCGCGCACCGCGTCTGCCAAGTTGCGATGCCGACGCGTCGAGGTCTTCCCGACCTCCTGCCTCAGACCTCCAGTTGATACCGCTTGATCTTCCGGTACAGGGTGCTCGGGTCGATCCCCAGCACCTCCGCCGCCCGGCTCTTGTTGCCGTTCTCCGCGCGCAGCACGTGCTCGATGTAGGCGCGCTCGATCACCTCGAGGGTCGGGTTCGCCGGGGGCGCCTCCTGCACCAGGGGCTGCGCCGGCTGTTCGCGCAGCCTGGGAGGGAGCGCGTCGTCTTTCACCGTCGCCCCGTTCGTGAGGACGACCGCGCGCTCGATGACGTTCTCCAGCTCTCTGACGTTCCCCGGCCACGGGTACTCCTGGAGAATGTCCATCACCTCGTCGGAGAGCTTCTTGGGCTTCCCTCCCGTCCGCTCGGCTTCCCGTGTCAAGAAGTGCTCCGCCAGCAACGGAATATCATCGAGGCGCGCCCGCAGGGGCGGCAGCTCGACGGAGATCACGTTGAGCCGGTAGTAGAGATCGCTGCGGAAGCGCCCCTGCTCGATGTCGCGCTCCAGATCGCGGTTGGTGGCCGCGATGAGACGCACGTCGACCTGTACGGCCTTCGTCGAGCCCACCGGGATGACCTCCCGCTGCTGCAGCACGCGCAGGAGCTTGACCTGCGTCGACGGGGCCATCTCCCCGACCTCGTCGAGAAAGAAGCTGCCTCCCGAGGCCGCCACGAAGAGGCCCTCCTTGTCGCGCACCGCACCGGTGAACGACCCCTTGACGTGACCGAACAGCTCGGACTCGAGCAGCCCCTCGGGCAGGGCCGCGCAGTTCAGGGACAGGAAGTGGCGATCCGAGCGCTCGGACAGCTCGTGGATATAGCGGGCGAACACCTCCTTCCCGGAGCCGCTTTCGCCCCGGATGAGGATGGTGGAGTCGCTCGCGGCCACCGACTCGGCGAGATCGAGCGCCTTGCGGAACTCGGCGCTCGTCCCGATCGGCTTGATCAGCTCACGCGACCGGCTCTTCCGGATCTCCTTCTTGAGCTGGACGTTCTCGCGCTCGACGCGCCCGATGTCGAGCGATCGGCGGAGGATCGTGACCAGCTCCTCGTTGGAGAAGGGCTTCTGCACGTAGTGGGTGGCGCCGAGGTTCACCGCCTGGATGGCCGACTGGAGCGAGGCCTGGGCCGTCATGAGGACGACGGGCGTGGTCGGGTCGCGCTCGCGGATCGCCTCCAGCACGTCCACGCCGCTCACCTTGGGCATCCGCACGTCGGTGAGCACGAGGTCGGGCTGGTCCTCCCCGAAGCGCTCGATGCCTTCCGTGCCGGACAGAGCCGAGAGCACCTCGAACCCTTCCTTCTTGAGGAGGATGCTCAACGTCTCGATGATGCTCTGCTCGTCGTCGATGAGCAGGACCTTCGGCTTCTCGCTCATGTCACCATCCTCTTCGTGATCCGGTGCGTCGGACTCTGGCGGGCCTCGAGGCCCCGGTGCTCACCCCAGCCTGTCGGCGAAGCCGTCGAGTGCTTCCGCGGCTTCGCGCCTGGGTTGGGAAGTGATCGGAGAATCGCCCGGCTCGGGCGGACGTGCCTTCTCGACCCCACCGGCGTCGGCGAACGCCTTGCGCAGTTCCGGCTCGCGACGTGGTAGGATGACGGCGAAGGTGGCTCCACGACCCAACGTGGAGCTCACGAGAAGGACACCCCCGTGTGCCTGGACGGCGCGGTGCGCGATCGCCAGCCCCATCCCACTCCCCCCCTGCCGTCTCGTATAGAACGGGTCGAAGACACGACCCACATCTTCGGGACGGATCCCGGGGCCATCGTCGATGACCCGTATTCGCACCGGCATGCCGGACGCCAAGCCGGGAGGCATGGCCCCGGGCCGCAACGCGTCGGCGATCACGCGGACGGTGACGGGCCGGCCGGGACCGCTGACCTGCACGGCGTTGAGCACGAGATTGGTCAGCGTCCGGTGGATAAGGTCCGAATCTCCCCACAAATCGTCAAGCCCGGCGGCCACCTCTATCTCGAAGCTGGCCCGCTCCCGGGCCTCCGGCCGCTGGGCCACGACCTCGACGGATTCGCGCAACACACGCTCCAGATCGACCCGCTCGCGGCGCGCCACGTCGACGCGCGCGAAATCGTTGAACTCGCTGAGGAGCCGGGCCAGACGATCGGCCTCGCGCACCACGAGCGCCGAGAGTGCCTTCCGGTCGCCATCCTCCGACTCCGGGTCGGCGATCTGCTCCACGGCGCTCCGGATCGAAGCCAGGGGATTCTTGATCTCGTGGGCCAGCGAGGCCGAGAGCTCCGCCACCACGGCGAACCGCTCCGCACGCAGGTGGAGCTCCTCGACCTGTCGTGCCATGCGCAGGTCCTGCAGCACCACCGTGGCCAGCGCGGGCGCGCCCTCGCGCTCGAGCAGCGCCGTCGAGACCGAGAACGGGATGGGGGAGCCCTCGGGGTCTTCGATCTCCACCTCCCGGGCGCGAACCGGCTGCGCCGTGAGGGCCTCGCGCAGGGAGTCCTGGATCCCAGGGGCGCGCTCCCCCAGGCGGTCCAGGACCGGCTTGCCGATGCACGCTGCGGGCTCGAGGCGGAACAGCGAGGCGGCGGCCGGATTCAGATACACCGCGCGTCCCTCGGCGTCCACCGTCAACACGGCCGCGTTGATCGTGCGCAGGATGTCGGCGGTTCCGACGCGCAGTCGATTGAGCTCGCTCTCCAGGTTCGACAGCCGCCGATCGGCCAGTCTCAGGCGACCACCGATCAGGCCGCTCACGCAGGCCACGATCGTGAAGATGGCCGCCTGCAGCAGGATGCCGGCCCCCCACTGGTCCCCGTACGCGAAGGCGATGGCCACCAGGTAGGCCGCCCCGGTCCCGGCGGCGATCGCGAGCCCGGCGGAGAGCGGCGTGATCAGCGCATACCCGGAGACGAGCGCGATGTAGAGCAGCGGCGGAAAGACGCTCTCGCTGCCGCCCGTGAGCAGCACGACGCCGGTGACCAGGGAGACATCGAGCGCCGCCTGCGCGTAGAGAAACGAGGCGGTCGGCGTGACCCCGCGGCGGTGGCTGACCCAGTACGAGGCGGCCGTGGCCGCGACCACGGCCAGGAGGGTGACGAGCGCGAGGCGGCCCACGCCCACCGCGCCGAGCCGCGCCGGCACCACGATCCAGTCCCCGCCGACGAGCACGGCGGCCCCGTACACCGCCAGCGTGACCGTGAGGCGGCCCGCGTAGATCCAGTACAGAATGCCGTGGACGTCCGTCGCGGAGCGCGGCGGCGCGCGGTCGCGGGCTCGAGTCAACGCGCCTCACCCTCCCCGCGCCAGTCGGGGGGCTCGTCGAACGCGGTCAGCGATCGGAGCCGACCGCCGCGCCACCGTGCGGTAAGCGTGTGCTGGGCCCCAGAACGCGGATCGGGGAGCGCACGGCGCTGCACGGTCGGCTCGTCCAGGTAATCCTCAGGCGCGGGCGAAGCGGGCCGGATCCCCAGTGCCCGGCAGGCGGACGACAGGCTCTCGAAGCCCGGCTCGAAGCTGCCGGTCCACGAGCGGACGCGCTCGAGACCCCCGCCCGCGCCGGGCCGGAGGCGGATTCGCAGCGACCAGTCCCCGCCCTCGTACACCATCCACCGATCCTCCCCGGAGCGCCGGTCGCTGACCGGGGCTCCCAGCCGCTCGACCATGGCCTCCGCGGTCTCGCCGAGGAGGCCCGAAAGATCGCGCGGGAGCGTCGCCGTCCTGCTCACACGGCACTACATAAGTCCGCCCTCGGGGGACGAGCAACCGCCCCTAGCGGGGCGGGGCGGCCCGAGGACGTCCCCCGCCGGCCGCCCGGCGACGCCTCAGAGCCCCGGCCGGCCCCTCG
>JBFIOX010000073.1:0-10052 GCA_041610455.1 Gemmatimonadota bacterium | reverse complement strand
GTGCGGGCGCACGAGGCCAGGTAGGCGTTGTAGAGCGCGAGGCTCGAGACGAGCGCGGCGACCATCATCGCGCCCCCGAGAACCGGTCCGCCGAGCTCGCTGGCGATGAAGACGAGCGTGACACCCGAGTCCGTGCTCCACTCCGACCACCGGCCGACCGCCGCGAGGCCGGCCACGGTGGGCAGCACGTAGACCGCGATCACGAACGGGATCGAGAAGAGGAGCGCGCGGGGGATGACTCGCTGTGGCTCCGCGACCTCGCCCGCCATCGTCGACATCGACTCGTAGCCCGAGTAGAACCAGATCGCCACCGTGAGACCGAGGCCTACACTCCCGAGCACCGATTGGCCCGGCGGGGAAAGCGGCACGAAGGGATTCTGCTCCCACTGCATCAGGCCCAACACCGCCAACACGAGGCAGGGGAGCAGGATGGCCACCGAGAATCCCACCGAGGTGAACGCCATCGACGACAGGCTGCGCACGTTGAGGGCGGCGAAGACGGCGATCACGCCCACGGCCATCGACCATTGGACGAACGGTGGCTGCCCGAGCCAGCTGTTGGCATACGCGACCGCGAGCACCACGTACACGGCGGTATCGATGGTGCCCGAGAGGGTCGACCACCATCCGGACTGGAACGCCCAGAATCGACCCAGCCCCCGGTCGACCCAGGCGTACGCGCCTCCCTCGGCCGGGATGGCAGAGGCCAACTCGGCGCACACGAGGCCGAGCGGCCCCCCCCAGACGACCGGTACGAGCAGCAGGAGGAGAAGCGCTACGCCGGGACCCGAACCCGACACCATGCCCTCGACGCCGTACGGGCCGGCGGAGATGAAGATGAAGATGACGAGGATGAGCGTTTTGACCGAGAGCCGGTGCGTCCTGAGCGGGCCGCTCACGCGGTCAGGGCGTCAGCGCGGGAGCACGCTCTTCGGGATCCGCATGGCCACCAGAACGTGCGGCACGTCGACGACCTCGGAGATCTTGAGGTGGGCCGCCAGCGAGGCGAGCGCGTAGGCCTCGATGCGCGGAAGCCCCAAGGTCGCCACCAGATAGTCGACCATGGCCGCCGTCGCGTTGCGCGCCGCCTCGTCGATCGTGGTGGCGAACCCCGTCACCGCGTAATACTCGTCGGTCTCGTACTGGGGCGACGGGATGGCTCGCGCTCCCTTCAGCACGTTCACCTCGTACACCACCCGCAACGGACCCTCGATGGCGGTGCCGGCGACCTCGCCGTCCCCCTGTGCCAGGTGCGGGTCGCCCAGCGAGAAGAGCGCGCCTTCGACGAACACCGGGAAGTAGACCGTCGTGCCCGCGACCAGATCGCGGTCGTCCATGTTGCCGCCGTTGGCGCGCGGCGGGATGGTGACGAGCATCGAGTCGGTGTCTGGCGCCACGCCCATCACGCCGGGGAACGGACGCAGGGGGATGCGGATCCCAGGCCCGAACTCCGCCATCGCGGCGCCCGGCGCGAAGCGGAAGATCTTCAAGTAGGGGTCGGGGAACTGATCCGCCAGGAAGCCGAAGCCCGGCACGTTGGCGGTCCAGCCCCAATCGCCGATCTCGATCTCGTGCAGCGTCACCGCCAGGACGTCGCCCGGCGATGCGCCCTCCACGAACACCGGCCCGGTGAGCGGGTGGATGGGATCGAAGCTGATGCTGGCCAGATCCGCCGCCGTCGAAGCGGGCGTGAGCTGCCCGTCGGATGCCTCCTCCAGGTACGCCTCGATCACCGTGCCCGAGGGTACCCGCAGAATGGGCGGGATGGCACGGCTCCATCGATTGTGGGTCTGGTCGGCCCGCAGGCTGTGCGCGGGCGCGGGGACCGTCCGCTCCGCCGCCGATCCGGCCGCGGGCCGATCGCCGACCGTGCCGCCCTCCGGTTCGCGGCCCCCGCAGGCGAGCGTCGGCAGGGCTACCCCCACCAGCACCACCAGCGCCCGACGCCGGAGCCGCATGTCGGGTTAGCCGCGGACCGTGAACATCACGGTATCGGCGACCGGCGGTGCGATGGGGATGTGCGCCGGGTTGGCGACGAGCGCGATGATCCGGTGCCGTCCGGGGGCCACGCCCGTGAAGGTATGCTCGGTGGTCCCGTCGCCCTTGTGCACGATGTTGGGATTCCCGGCAGGAATCACCTGGTCGAGCGGCGTGAGATCGGCGTCGAGATACAGGTGGTGATGGCCCGTGCCCGGAACGGGGGGATCGATCGGCGCGATCTCGATCCCCGTGGTGCGCAGGACCACCCGCACGTCGGGCCCCACCGTGGCGCCCTCGGCCGGCTCCACGATCTGGACGGTCACCGTCGGTGCGGGCGCCGGCGCGGCGTCGGCGACGGGCTCGGCTTCTTCTCCGCCGCCGCAGGCGGCGGCCACCAGGGTCACGGCGCACACCAGATGCGGGAGCAGGGACGGACGCATGGGCAGCCTCCTCGAGGGGGTCCTCGGTCTCACCTGGGGTCACGGGCCCGGGCCGCCACCCGACGCCGCGCGGACCCGCCGGCCCTGCGCGGCACCGCCACGACCCGGAAGCGAGCAATCTCCGTCGCCGTTCCTCGTCGCACAACCGATTCGGTCACGGTTCCGCCGCCGCGGGCGTTGGTAGGGTGGGCGACCGGTACGGGTCGCGTGACCGGTGGTCGCGGGCGGCGCCGTCTGCTCGGGCGGTCGGCGAAAGCTTGCTTCGAGTGCCGCCGTCCCCCCAATTTTTCCGTCTCACCACACGGATCAGACCGGCCGCCTGTCCCGGTCGCCGCAGGAGGGTGCGCATGAAAGCTCGTTTGTCTGTGTCTCTCGCAGTCGCTCTGGCGCTCGCGTGCTCGGGCGGAGGACCGGGCGGCGGGCCCACCGGGACGCCACCTGGGACGCCGCCGGCGCCGATTCCGCCTCCGCCGCCCACGCAGCCGCCGCCCAGCCCGCCGCCGTCGGAGAACCGCGTCGAGCCGCCGATCGGCTCCGTCGCCAACTTCGACATCGTGGACGATTCGTTCGTCGACGAGGACGGCAATCACGATCAGGAGGCGCGGGCGACGGTCAAGGTCGGCGAGATGGTCTCCTGGACGCAGAACGGCCAGCACATCCATCGCGTCGAGTTCAACCAGATGCCCTCGGGTGCGGACGCCCCGGACAGCGGCGACTTGCGGCCGCGAAGCACGTTCCAGTTCCGGCCCAAGGCGACCGGGCAGTACGTGTTCTTCTGCCGCTACCACGAGTACATGATGGACGTCGTAATCACGGTCGAGGCGGGCTCCTAGGCCGAGACCCTCGACCCCGTTCTCGAATGCGTCGCCCGAGTCGCCACGCCGCCGCGCTTTTGGCCGCCCTCGCGGGACCGCTCGGAGCGGCCTGCGGCGGCGATCCCGTCAGCCCTCCGCCACCGCCGCCTCCGGATCCTGAGCGCCTCGCCCTGTTGGCCGAGGTGCGGACTCTGGCGGATCAACGGAATCTCGACCCCATTCAACGTCCGGCGTCGGTGCGACCCGCGCTCGTCGCCCTGGGTCGGGCGCTGGCGTTCGACAAGATCCTGAGCGGCAACCGCGACATATCGTGCATGACGTGCCATCTCGGCCGGTTCGGCACCGGGGACGGCCGCTCGCTCTCGGTGGGGCAGGGGGGCGACGGGCTCGGCCCCTCGCGGGTGCACCCCGCGGGCACGTTCATCCCGCGCAACTCTCCGCCGCTCTTCAACCTGCACCTGTCCAAGCGCTTCTTCTGGGACGGACGGGTCGAGGAGCTCGACGACGGCTCGATCCGCACCCCGGCCGGCGCTCAACTCACGCCCGGGATGGAGGCCGTATTCGAGTTCGGGGCGCTCTCGGCCCAGCCCATGTTCCCGGTGGAGTCGCGCGATGAGATGCGCGCCGGCCAAGGGAACGAGCTGGCCGCGCTGGGCGACCGGGACTTCGCCGGCGTGTGGGCCGCCCTGATGGCGCGCCTGGGAGGGATCGCGGCCTATCGCCAGATGTTCGAGGCCGCGTACCCGGGCACGTCGTTCGACGACATGACGTTCGCGCACGCGGCCAACGCGATCGCGGGATTCCTGGTCAGCGATCTCGCGTTCACCGACACGCGCTGGGACCGCTTTCTGCTCGGCGACGACGACCAGCTGAGCAACGCCGAGCTCCGCGGCGCGCGCAGCTTCATGACCATCCGTTGCATGCGTTGTCACAGGGCCGACGACTTCGACGACGGCGCCTTCCACAACGTCGCGACGCCGCAGATCGGACCAGGGAAGGGTGACGGGCCGGGCGGAAACGACGACTTCGGGCGGGAGCGCGTGACGGGAGACCCGGCCGAGCGTCGCGCCTTCAAGACCCCGGCGCTGCGCAACGTCGAGTTCACGGCCCCGTACGGCCACGCGGGGCAGTTCGCCACGCTCAAGTCCATCGTCGAGCACTACGACGACATCGATACCCGGCTGCTCGAGTACGACGTGTCGCAGGTCGAGCCCGCCCTCCAGGGGACGCTGCTCGACAATTTCAACGAGATTCTCATGACGCGCGACACGATCTTGTTGCCTATCCTCTTCCAGCCGGGCGAGGCAGACGATCTCGTCGCTTTCCTCACCTCGTTGACCGACGAGGCGGCGCGCAATCTGGACGCGATCGTCCCCGCCTCGGTCCCCAGCGGCTTGCCCATCGACCGCTAGTCAGCGCGCGCCAGCCAAGCGGTCCAGGGTCTCGCGCAGCGCTGTCGCGGTCGTCGCCGCGTCCTCCGAGACGGGATTGCGGACGAGCGCCAGCCGGCCGTCCCGATCGATCACGAACAGCGCCGGCACCGTGCCCACCTTGTAGTCCGGCGCGATCCGCTCTCCTTCAACGAGGATCGGATACCCGATCCCTCGGTCCCGCGCCTCCGCGCTCGGGTCCGCTTCCGGGCTCTCCCAGGCGGCCACGCCGAAGAACCGCACGCGCTCCCCGCGTTCGCTCGCCAGGCGGTCGTACTCGGCCCCGAGCGCCCGACAGGGCAGGCACCAGGTGGCCCGAAAATCCAAGACCACCACGCGCCCCCGGAGATCCCGCAGCCGCACCGGCGTGCCGCCGGGGCCCGGGAGCGTCCAATCGGGCGCCAGCGCGCCCGGGGCGATCCGCCGCGCGTCCTCGTCGACGACCTCGTCGGAGGGCTGTTGGGCGATCGACAGCCGCGGTTCTGGGATGGGCCGGTTGGTCTCCAGATCCGCCATGCGGAAGAAGAACTCGCCCGACACGCCGTCCGCCTCGACGCGCCAGCGGAGCCCCCTCGGCAGATCGTCCTCGACGGAGATGTACCACCAGACCTGCGCGCCGAACGCCGGGTTCGTGGCTCGAACCACGTCGCACAGCACGCCCTCGATCGACTCGCGGCCTTCGAGGACCGCCTCGCCCGCGAGCTCGGCGGCGAAGGGATCCGTCTCGGCCAGCTGGAACAGGACCGCGTAGGGCGCCGCGGCCACCAGGTGCCCGGAGCCCCCCGACAGCGTGCCGTAGCTGAATCGTCCCCTCGCCTCGTCGCGCGCCGCCACGTGGTCGCCGCCGGACGCCAGGATGAGCGCGGGCGGATCGGATCGGGGCGCGTCGGGGGCGGGCGTGCCCTCCCCGCTCGTGGGGGACGGGATCAGTTCGGCGCGGTACACCAGCCCGCCGTCCGCGCCCACGTACAGGGCCACCCGCCCGCGGAAGGACCCGTGCAGGCTTCCCGTCCCCTCGTAGGCGTACCGATAGGTAGCGGTCCGCGTCGCGCGGATCGCGTCGGTGGCCTCGAGCAGCCGCTCACGGCCTGTGGGGGGCGCGGAACAGGCGGCGACGATACCGCACACCGCCAGCGCGAGGGCCACGCTCCCCCGCGCCCGATCTCCCGTTCTGCCGCCACCCTGACGCACGATGCCTCCCGTTCGAATTGCCAGCCTTTGCCTTCCGGCCCGACCTTACGCGGACACGAACTTGGCGGAGGACCGCACGATGAGCCACTTACCCGATGATGTCGGGCGCGCGCGCCCGCGAGGCGCCGGATCTCCGATCGGTCGCTCGCCGGGGGAGCCCCCCGCGCCCGACGGCGGGAACCTCGATCGCCGCACCGCGATCAAGTTGGGAGCCCTGGGTGCGGCGGCCACGCTGCTCCCGGGGTGCCAGTCCGCCACGGCCGGCGGACGACCCCGGACGCCCCGTCCGGGCGCGGCGCCGCTCGCCCCCTTCTCGGCCCCTCCGATCGAGACCGTGCGCATCGGGTTCGTGGGGATCGGCGGCATGGGATCGGTGCACGTACGGAACCTGCTCGAGATCGAGGGGGTCGAGCTCGGCGCCCTGTGCGACATCCGGCCGGCGCACGCCGAGCGTGCCCGCGACTGGGTCGTCGAGGCGGGCGGCCGCCCGCCCACCCTGTACACGCGGGGAGAGACGGACTTCGTCCGCATGTGCGAGACGGAGGAGCTCGATCTGGTCTACACGGCCACCCCCTGGCGCTGGCACGTGCCCGTCTGCGTGGCCGCCATGGAGAACGACGCGCACGCGGCGACGGAGGTGCCGGCCGCCTACACGCTCGAGGACTGCTGGCGATTGGTCGAGACGGCGGAGGCGCGGGAGAAGCACTGCGTCATGATGGAGAACGTCAACTACGGCCGCTGGGAGATGATGGTCTTCCACATGGTTCGGCGCGGCATCTTCGGCGAGATCCTGCACGGCGAGGGCGGATACCTGCACGACCTGCGGGCCATCAAGTTCGCCGACGCCGGCGAGGGACTGTGGCGCCGCGAGCACTCCAAGACCCGGAACGGAAACCTGTACCCGACGCACGGGCTCGGTCCCATCGCCAACTGCATGGACATCAACCGGGGCGATCGATTCGACTACCTGGTCTCGATGAGCGGCCCTTCGCGGGGGCTCCAGGAATACGCGAGGGAGCATTTCCCGCCCGACGCCCCCCAGCGTCGCGAGACCTACGCGCTGGGAGACGTGAACGTCTCGCTGATCAAGACGGCGGCGGGCCGCACGATCTACGTCTCACACGACACGAACCTGCCGCGGCCCTATTCGCGGATCCATCTGGTGCAGGGGACGCGGGGGCTGTTCCAGGGGTACCCGAACCGCCTGTACGTCGAGGGACGGAGCGAGTCCCACCGGTGGGACGATGCGGAGTCGTACCTGCCGGAGTTCGAGCACCCGCTGTGGGTGGCGCTGGGCGGGGCGGGCGAGGGCCGGGGGCACGGGAGCATGGACTTCCTTGAGGACTACCGGCTCATCAAGTGCCTGCGCGAGGGACTGCCGACCGACATGAACGTGTACGACGCCGCCGCGCTCTCGGCGGTGTGCGAGCTGTCGGAGCGCTCGGTGGCGAGCGGCAGCGCCCCCACGGCGTTTCCCGACTTCACCCGCGGCCGGTGGCGGAGCTGGCCGGCGCTCGGGCTGGTGTCCGCCTGACGCGCATCCGCCGCCGGCCCCCACGCCCCCTCCGCCTGCTGCGGGCGGTCGCGGCCTGGCTGCTCGTCGGGCTCGCTGCGCTCGTCGGATACGAGGCGCTGCGGGCCGGGGGGTTCAAGCTCCGGTGGGAGGTGGAGCCGGTCGCTCCGCCCGCGCCGGTGGCCGACGACGGCGCCCCGCGGCCGCGCCTGGCCCCACCGCCGCGCCGGGCCGACCGTCTGAGACCCGGGGGTGAGGCCGGGGCCTCGGCCGCCGGCCCCCCCGTCGCGGCCACCCCGTCCGATCCGGACCGGCCGGGGGCCACGACGGATCCGGCCGGTCGCGGGGCGGTCGCGCGCATCGATTTCGAGACTTTCGCGGACGGACGGCCCGCGTGCACGGGGTGTCCCGTCGCGGACGAGTGGGCGGCGCTGGGCCTCCGCATCTCGTTTCGCTCGTGGTCGGCGGACTCGAGGCGGGCCTACGTGCTGGACGCGCGCAACTTCCTGCCGGCCGATGCCTCGGCGCGAGCGCTGGGGCCGGCCCTGGACGAGGCCCGCGGACTCGAGGTCGGCGTCCTGCGCCTCGACTTTCCCGGCCGCCCGCGCCGCGTCGCCTTCCACCTGTTCGGCCCTGACCTCATCCGCCACTTCGAAGCGGTCGCTTGGGTCGGCGACCGACGCTTGGGCCCCGCGTCGATGACGCGCACGATCGTGGGCCGCTACACTCCCGCCGGGCGCGGCGCGTTCCGACAGGAGCGCGTCCTCGTCGAGTCTCCGGACGGGATCGATCGGATCTCGCTCGACGGCTGGGGGCCGCCCGGTCACGTGCTCCTGGTCGACGACCTGGATATCGATCCGTGAGCCCTATCCACCGTCTCGCTACGTGAGAGTACGCCCGAAGGTGCCCGCCGGTCTCCTGGAGCGGTTCGAGGAGACCTGGGGCCGGGCACCGACCCACGTCGTGCGCGCACCCGGTCGGGTGAACGTCATCGGGGAGCACATCGACTACTGCGGGCTCTCGGTCCTCCCCATGGCCATCCAGCGCGCCCTCTGTGTCGCCTTCCGGCCCGTCGCACGGCCCGAGCTGCGCGTGGCCTCGACGGCGCCCGGTGCCGCGCCGGGAGTCGTCCCGCTCACCCTCCCGATCGCCCCCGGGCCTCCCGGCGACTGGGTCAATTACGCCCGCGCCGCGGCCCAGGCCGTTCTCGAACCCGGAGCGGACGGCCGCCCCGCGCGGCACCCCGCCGTGGGACTCGATCTGCTCGTCGGGGGGGACCTGCCGATCGCCGCCGGACTCTCTTCGTCTTCGGCCCTCGTGGTGGCCTGTGCGCTGGCGGTGCTCGTGGCGCAGGGAGACGATGGGACGACCGCGTGGTCGGCCGTGGAGGGGGAGGAACCGGCGCGGCTGACGCTCGCCGACCTCCTCGCGCGCGGAGAGCGCTACGTCGGCACCGCGGGGGGCGGCATGGACCAGGCGGCGTGCCTCCTCGGCCGTGCGGGTCACGTCCTGCGGGTCGAATTCGCGCCGCTCGCGGTGCTCCCCGTCCGCTGGCCCCCCGAATGGCACCTGGTGATCGCGCACAGCGGCCAGCGGGCGGAGAAGTCCGGACCCGCGCAGGCGGTCTACAACGCCCGGGCGCGGGAAGCTCGCGAGGCGATCGTCCGCGTCGCCGACGCCCTCGGCGCCGGGCGGGGGCCTCGGGCCGCGACGGTCGAGGCGGGCTGCGTGGGGGGGGCACCCTACCAGGCCCTGCTGCGCGACCCCGGTCCCGAGGCGCTCCTCGCGGCCGGCAGGGGCGCGCTGGACGAGACGCTCTTCCGGCGCTTCCGACACATCGTCGTGGAGGCGGCCCGGGTCGGCGAGGCCGAGACCGCGCTGCGCGACGTCGACCTCGCGCGCACGGGCCGGCTGCTCGGGGACTCGCACGCGAGCCTGCGGGACGACTACGAGGTGAGTACGCCCCGCCTGGACCGGCTCGTCGAGGTCGCTTTGGAGGCCGGCGCCGCAGGCGCTCGGCTCACCGGCGCGGGGCTGGGCGGGTGCATATTGGCCCTATGCCGGGCCGACGGAAGCGGAGCGCTTCGGCGGGCGCTTTCCAGGGATCTCCGGCATGACGCGACGTACCCGGCGCCGTTCGTCGCGCGAGCCTCCCCTGGCGCCGTCGTCGAGATCATCTGAGCCTCACCGGAGCGCACGGGGCCCGCAGTGGCCCCGCCGCGCGAGGGTGGACCCGAGCGAAAGGTGGCCGCGAGGTGCAGGGTTGCTGCGTCTGATCTGGGCCGCGCTCTCCATCTACGCGATCTACGCGGCGCTCCTCTTCTCGCTGCAACGACGCGTGCTCTACCCGGGAGCGCACCTCGGTCCTGGGCCATACGCGCAGCGGCCGCCGGCGGAGGCGGAGCCCGTGTCGCTCGCCACGGCGGGCGGCCGGGTGGAGGCGTGGTTCGTCCCCGCCGCAGGCCAGAACGCGGACGGTGGACTGGCGCCGGGGGATCGCGCGCCGGCGGCGGTCGTGTTCCACGGCAACGCCGAGCTCGCGCCCCACGTGGCGGCGCACCTCGGGACCGGCCTGCGGGAGCTGGGCGTCTCGGCCCTCTACGTGGAATACCCGGGCTTCGGCGGCTCCGAGGGCCGGCCCTCGGAAGCGTCGATCATCGAAGCGGCGACCGCGGGCGACATC
>JBFIOX010000072.1:0-10161 GCA_041610455.1 Gemmatimonadota bacterium | reverse complement strand
GGCGTGCCGCCCTGGAACGAGCGCGACCGGCTGCGCGAAGAGAAGGACCGCCTCGGGTTCTACATCTCGGGTCACCCGCTCGAGCGCTACCAGGAGCTGGTCGACCTGTACGCGGCCGAGGCGAACACCTCGATGCTCCTCCGGCTGCGCGACCGCTCCGTGCAGGTGCCGTGCGTGATCACCGAGTGCTCGGTGCGGACCTCCCGGCGCGATGGCCGCGAGTGGGCGCGTCTCACGATCGAGGATTTCCACGGCACGGCCACGGCGCTCGCCTTCGGTGACGTTTGGCTCGAGAATCGCGCGATCCTGTCCGACGACCGGCCCGTGCTGGTGACCGGAACCGTGTCGGGCAACTCGCGGGACGACGACGACCCGCCCATCTTCATCGACTCGGTCAAGCCCCTCGCCGAGGTGCGCGAAGGCGGCGGCGTGGGGATCTTGATCGAGCTGCGGGAGGGGGACGACGTGGAGCCGGGGGCGTTCGAGCAGGCGCGCAAGCTGCTCGAGGAGTGCCCGGGCCGGGGCCCCCTGCTCGTCGAATGGCGGCGGGCGGGGAACGGCGCCCGCGCCAACGGAGGAAAGGCGGCGGCCGGCGACGAAGCTCGGGATGGTGGGCGCGAGCCGGTGTCACGGTTCGCCTCGCGCACGCTGCGGGTGGCCCCGAGCGCCGCGCTCCTGACCGACCTGCGGACCCTGCTGGGGGACCGGGTGAAGCTGGTACGAGAGTGACGTGATCCGATGGCTATAGAGCGAGAGGGTCTGTCCGAGCTCCGCGGCCAGATCGAGGAGCTGCGGGCGCTGGCCCGTCAGCGTGGTATCGACGTGTCCGAGGAGCTCAAGCCTCTCGAGCGGCAGCTCGACGCGGCGCAGGACGAGGCCATGGCCCGTCTGTCGCGTTACGACCGGGTCAAGCTGGCCCGGAACCAGGACCGTCCCTTCACGCTCGATTTCATCGAGGGCCTGTGCGAGGACTTCTTCGAGCTGAAGGGTGACCGGGCGTTCCGCGACGATCCCGCGGTCGTGGGCGGCTGGGCGAAGCTCGCGGGCCGGTCGATCATGGTCCTCGGGCACCAGAAGGGCCGCGAGATGAAGGAGAACCTGCGCCGCAACTTCGGTTCTCCCCACCCCGAAGGATACCGGAAGGCGAAACGCCTCATGAAGCTGGCCGAGAAATTCGGCCGGCCGGTGGTGACCTTCATCGACACGCAGGGTGCCTACCCGGGCATCGGCGCCGAGGAGCGCGGGCAGGCCGAGGCCATCGCGGCCAACCTGTTCGTCATGGCGGGGCTTCGCGTCCCCATAGTGAGCTGCGTGATCGGGGAAGGGGGCAGCGGGGGAGCGCTGGGCATCGGTGTGGCCGACCGCGTCCTCATGATGGAGAACGCCATCTACTCCGTCATCTCGCCCGAGGGTTGCGCCGCCATCCTGTGGCGCAGCCGCGACCATGCGGACCAGGCGGCCGAGGCGCTCAAGCTGACCGCGGCCGACCTCGAGGAGCTCGGGGTGATCGACGAGGTGGTGCCCGAGCCCCGCGGCGGGGCCCACACCGACCCCGCGGTGGCCGTACGCGCGGTCGGAGAGGCGCTCACCCGGCACCTCGAGGAGCTGCGCGGTGTGGACGCCGGGACGCTCGTGGCCCGCCGGCGCGAGAAGTACTACCGGTTGGGCGCCTGGGAGGAGGCGTGAGCGGGCCGCGCCCCGGGGGACGGGGGCGTCCACGACGGATCTCCGATGATGCCCCGTCGCGCCCGTCCTCGACCGGCCCTTCCCGGCCGCCGGGGCGGGGCGCCCCCAAGCCCATCCCGGCCTCGGCGAGCGGGCCGCTCCCGGCTCCGACGCCCGGCAGCGGGCAGCAGATCGTCGAAGTGCAGTTCAAGGGGCTCCGTGCCGACTTCTTCGTCCACCAGGGCGCTTCGGCGCTGGCAGCGCGCGAGTACGTGGTCGTCGAGGCGGATCGGGGCCAGGACATCGGGTGGGTGAAGCGGGCCGCGGGCGCCGACGAGCTGACCTGCGGGGGTGGGTGCGACCACGTCGGGGAGCGTCCCGTTCCGCCGCCCTCGAGGCGCGTCATCCGGCGCGCGGCGCCCGCCGACGTGATGCGCCTGCTCCAACTGCGCGGCCAGGAAATGGAGGTGCGCCGCCGCACCCGTGAGCTGGTGTCGAAGCACCGGCTACGCATGAAGGTCAGCGAGGCCGAGTGGCAGTGGGATCGCAACAAGCTGACCGTCTACTTCACGGCCGAGAAGCGCGTCGATTTCCGCGCCCTGGTGCGCGACATGGCGCGGACGTTCCGCACCCGCATCGAGCTTCGGCAGATCGGCGTGCGCGACGAGGCGCGGCGTCTCGGCGGATTGGGGCGCTGCCGGCGCGAGCTGTGCTGCCGCTCGTGGCTCACGTCGATCGAGCCCGTGACGCTCCAGCTCGCCAAGGACCAGGGGCTCTCCCTCAACCCGAGCCAGATCTCGGGGGCGTGCGGGCGGCTCATGAACTGCCTCCGCTACGAGCACGCCGTGTACGTGCAGGCCAAGAAGCGCTTCCCGGCGGTGGGGAAGACCGTCCGTACGGCGGCGGGCGAGGAGCGCGTGACCGCCTGGAACCTGTTCGACGAGACGGTGTCCCTGCAGGGGGCCGAGGGTCAGGTACGCACCGTGCCGCTGGCCCAGCTCAAGGACGAGACGAAGGCTTTCCGCCGCGCGCGGTTGGATCGGTAGCGGCGTCGGCGCGCCGCGCGCCGACGCGGGCGGCCCCCTCGCGCATCAACTCCGGGAAGGGCGCTCCAGTGGCGAAGTTCTATCTCACCACGGCGATCGACTACTCCAACGGCGAGCCGCACGTCGGCCACACGGTCGAGAAGGTCGGGGCCGACGTCATCGCACGGTACCGCCGCGCCTGCGGCGACGACGTGCACTTCGTCATCGGCATGGATGAGCACGGACAGAAGGTCCAGCAGGAGGCCGCCCGGCAAGACGTGACGCCCCGAGACTGGGTGGACCGCATCGCCGCGGCGTTCGAGGACGCCTGGGCGCGACTGCGCATTTCCCACGACGATTTCATCCGCACCTCGGAGCCGCGCCACCACCGGGGCGTGACGGCGCTCATGGAGCGCATCCGCGACCGGGGCGACTTCTACCGGGCCAAGTACGAGGGCCACTACTGCACGGGCTGCGAAGCGTTCAAGAAGGAAGAGGAGCTGGTCGACGGCCGCTGTCCCGTTCACCCGACGCGCGAGATCGAGTGGACCGAGGAGGAGAACTGGTTCTTCAGGCTCTCGGCCTATCGCGACGACCTGCTGGCCCACATCGAGGCGCATCCGGAGTTCGTGCGCCCGAAGACGCGCCGCAACGAGATCGTGCGGCTCCTGGAAGGCGGGCTGGAGGACATCTCCGCTTCGCGCTCGCGGCTGGACTGGGGCGTGCCTTTCCCCGGCGAGCCCGGGCACACGGTATACGTATGGTTCGATGCGCTCTCCAACTACATCACGGCGGTCGGATTCCCGGACGGTGACGAGTTCGAGACGCGGTGGCCGGCCGAGCTCCACATCATCGGCAAGGACATCACTCGCTTCCATTGCGTCTACTGGCCGGCCATGCTCATGGCCGCCGGGGTGGCCCTCCCGCACAGCGTGTGGGGACACGGATTCATCAATATCGGCGGGGCCAAGCTGTCCAAATCGGCGGGCACCGTGCTCGACCTCGGCGAGCTGATCGAGCGCCACGGGCCGGATACGCTCCGCTACTTCCTCATGCGGGAGGTTCCGTGGGACGGGGACCGCGATTTTTCCTCTGCCGAGGATTTCATCGCGCAGCTGGACCGCCGCTACACCACGGACCTGGCGAACGACCTAGGCAACCTGCTGAACCGCGTGGTCTCGATGGTGGCCAAGTACCGCGACGGATCGGTGCCGGCCGCAGCGGGCAGCGACGGGCCGCTGGAGCGCGCCCGCGTGACGACGCTCGAGACCTACCGGCGTCACATGGACGCGCTCGAGCTGCACGACGGCCTGGGGGCGGCGCTGGAGCTCGTCCGCACCGCGAACGGGTTCGTGGACGAGTCTCGGCCCTGGGCGCTGGCCAAGGACGAGCGGGCCGGGGAGGGCCCGCAGGCGCTGGATGCCGTCCTCGGCCAGCTGGTGCGGGCGCTGGGCGCCCTGGCCGCCCTGTTGTCGCCGTTCATTCCGGGCAAGGCGGCCGAGCTGTGGCAGGTGCTGGGCGGAGAAGGGGAGCCGCCGGCGTTCGACCGACTGGAGGACGGTCTGGGCGGGCTGGCCGCCGTACGGCCGGGTCCGGTGCTGTTCCCGCGTCCGGAGACGGAATAGGGTCGAGATGTGAAAGAGGCCGCCCCGAGAGGCGGCCTCTTCCCTGCCTTGGATCGGCGTCCGCGGCTCAGCCGTCGCTTTGGCTGTCGTCGCCGGCCGATCGGTCGCGCATGACCGTGCGATTGATCTCGCGATCGCACACGAAGCCGGTGATCGTCTTGGTGCGCGTCTCCGGATCCCACACCACGTGGATCTCGTAGCTGCACGACCCCGTGCGTCCGTCGCTCGTCTCCCACTCGAAGCTGCCCTCGGCGTCGAACGTCTGGAGACCCGAGAACTTGCCGTTCACCTTCATGCGGTGGGCCTGGAACGTCCCCTGCCCGTTGATCGTGACCACCAGGTCGCCGCGTCTGTGCGCGCAGTCGGTGATCGTCTTCGAGCCCTCGATGTCGAGCGTCACCTCGCCCGTCTCGCGGTCCGCCACATGGGTGCCCTCGGCCTGGACCACCACGGTGCCGCCGTTTCGGCAGGTGCGCTCGCGCGTGAAGCTGAACGTGGTCGTCACCGGGGCCGCCGAGAACGCCACTTCGCCGGAGCCGTTCATCGCGACGACCGACGGACGGGCCGCGAATTCGGCGTCCAGAATGCCATCGATCGCGTCGGCCGCGACCTCGGCCACGTCCGCGACCTCGGAATTGCTCAGCTCCTGAGAGCCGTTCACCGGGCCCAGCTGATCGTCTCCACACGCCGTGAACACGGTGAAGAGAGCCGCGAGGGCCGTCCCCATCCATCGCTTGGCTTGCATCATCGTCACTCCTGCGGCCACGCCGCTCTAAGTGATCCGTGCGCTCGTGACCGTAGACGCACATTCGTCCGCATCCGTTAACGCGGTCCGAAACGAGGGTCCCTCGCATCACGGAAAACCCACCGAGTCGTGCGGGAGACGTGCAACGTCGGGGCCACCGGGTGGCGTGCCGCTTGCGACCCTGAAAACCGCGTCCGAAGCGGAAAAGTGGCTCGCGGTGGAGTCGCTCGCCAGCCCAGAGGAGTGGTTTGGACGCGATTGGGGGGCAGGCGCCCGGCGGAACAGGGTGGTCCGGCCCCGCGGGGACCGCGTTCGGCGGGCCACGCCGGGCGGCGGCGCGCCGCCCGCCGAGGTTGACACCTCCCCTGGATCCGAGGTAGTCTGTGGCAACTTTTTTTCAGCATCCGAAAAGATCTTTAGCAGCCGCACGCGAGGGTTCACGCGCGTTTCGCGAGAGTTTCGCACGCGTGGCCGAAGCCGTCGGTGCCTGCTCTCTTCAAAGGCGCGTCGTGCGGAGCATAAAGAATCCGTCCCATTGGACGATCCAGGTCCTCCCCGAGGGGAGCGGCCGTTCCCAGAGTTATCGAATCCGGAAGCGTCACGCCTACCTGGCGACCGCGACCCTCGCGGGCCTGCTCGGCATCACTGCCGCGTTGGTCCTCGGCACCCTGGGTCGCGCCGATGCGGTGGAGCGGTTGGCCCGCGTAGAGGCCGAGAATCGCGCCCTCATCGCCAGTCTCGAGGCCATGGAGCAGCGGAGCGGCCGCCTGAGTCAGGCGCTCGACGATCTCTCCGCTCGCGAGCAGCGCTTTAGGGTCGTTGCCGGATTGCCCCTGCTCGACCCGGAGGTCTACTCGGTCGGCGTGGGCGGTCCCGGCGGTTTCGCCCCGACCGCCGACGGTTTTCTCGGTCTGGCGCCCGAGCTGGCCCGCGCCGCCGGCGACGTGACCCTCGATCTGGAGCAGCTCCAGCGGCGGGCCGAGTTGCTCGCGGTCAGCCTGGACGAGGCGGCGGATTCGGTCGAGGTGCGCCGAGAGCTGTACGAGAGGGTTCCGTCGATCTGGCCGGTGATCGCCGATGAGTCGTGGGTATCCTCATCGTTCAGCCACAACCGGCTCCACCCGCTGCTCGGGTACCGGCGCCCACATCCCGGGGTCGACATTTCGGCCGCCCAGGGCAGCCCGGTCGTGGCCACCGGGGGTGGACGCGTGGCGTTCGCCGGCACCAGGAGCGGGTACGGTGGTTTCGTCGAGATCGACCACGGCGACGGGTACCAGACCCGCTACGCGCACCTGCGGAACCTCCGCGTGAGAGTCGGCCAGAAGGTGCGACGCGGCGAGGTGATCGGAGAGGTCGGACGCACCGGGCTCACGACGGGTCCGAATCTGCACTACGAGATCCGACGGGACGACCGCCCGGTCAACCCGCAGAACTACTTCCTCGACGACAGCTACCATCGGTAAAGGTTCACCCTTACATTCTCGTCCCCGTGGAGGCCCGCGAGCGCCCGCTCCAGGGCCAGCGGCGTTTTTTCGCGCAGATGACTCGAGCTGGAGCACGATCGATGCAGAATCCGCGTCTCGGGATGCTATTTCTGGCCTTCGCGCCGTTCCTCGCCGCGTGTGGCTCCGACCTGACCGTCGAGGTCCAAACGGAGGCGGGGGAGACCACGCAACCTGTGAGCGACCTCGAGGTCCAGTTCGTCCCGTTCGATCGCGACTCGCTGTTCGCCACGCTGGCGTCGCAAGCATCCACGCCCGAACCGCAGGTTCCCGCCGACCTTCAGCAGGCCTTCGACAGCGTTCTGGTCCTGCAGGAGGGATGGCGTTCGACGGAAGCGAGCTGGAACGCGGTGCGCGACAGCCTCCGGGGGATCTCGGAGCGACTGCAGGGGCTCGATCCGCGGAGCCGCGACTACCGGGCGCTGTTCGACCAGTTCGGGGCCATGGAGCGCCGCGAGCGCGCGCTGAACCGGCAGCGCCAGACCGCGTTCGACGTGTTCACGCGGCTCCAGCAGGCTACGCAGACGCGTCTCGACTCGGTGCGGGCCGTCATTCAGTCGTGGGAGGATGTCGCTTTCTCGGAATACCCCGATGTGGAGGCCACGCTCCTGGGCCAGCTCGGACGCGAGATCGTCTACGACACGACCAACGCGAACGGGCGGGTCACGCGCCGCCTCCCGGGGGGCACCTGGTGGGTGCACGCGCGCGTGGCCGTGCCGTCGGGCGAGCTGTATTGGAACGTGCCGGCACAGGTGGGGGCGACGGACACCCTGCGTCTGGAACCCTCCAACGCGCAGCGGCGGCTCGCGTTCTGATCCGGGTCGCCGAGACCTTCTCGACACTGCCCTTCTAGCGCGCCGTTAGGCGGCGCGCGGGGCGGTATGCCAGGCCGGTCGATCTTCCGGGGTCGCCCGGCCTGATCCACCCGAGGCCGGTCACAGCAGGCGAGGGAAAGGATTCCATGCCGGAGAGCCGGGCGCCGATCACGCTCGACATCGACTCGGACAAGATCGCGTGGCTCACCTTCGACCTCCCCGGATCGAAGGTGAACCTGCTCAGCTCCGAGGTGATGACGCTGCTCGATCGGCGTCTCTCGGAGCTCGAGTCCCGCATCGCCACGGGTCACCCCATCGCCGTGGTCGTGCGCAGCGGCAAGCCCGGGACCTTCATCGCGGGCGCCGACGTGCGGGAGATCGCCGGCATCGAGAGCCCGGAAGACGGGCGGATGAAGAGCGCCGAGGGACAGCGCATCTTCCGTCGGCTGGACCGCCTGACCGTGCCCACCATCGCCGCCATCGACGGGGTATGCCTGGGAGGGGGAACGGAGCTGGCCCTGGCCTGCCGTTGGCGCGCCGCGTCGGACCGCTCGAGCACCAAGATCGGGCTCCCCGAAGTGCGTCTGGGCATCATTCCCGGCTTCGGCGGCTGTGTCCGGCTCCCCCGCCTCATCGGCATCCAGCGGGCCCTCAAGATGATCCTCACCGGAAGCTCGACGCCCGCCGAACGCGCGCTGCGCTGGGGTCTGGTCGATCGGGTGTTCCCCGCCGAGAGCTTCGAAAGGGACGTGCGGGCCTTCGCCATGGAAGTGGTCCTCAAGCAGGCCGTCCGCCGGGAGCCCGCGACCTCGTTGCGCGATCGTGTCCTGGAGGGCACCGGCCCCGGTCGCAGAGTTCTCTTCCGGGCCGCGCGCGCGCAGGCCGCCAAGGAGTCCATGGGACGTTATCCCGCTCCGCTCGCGGCCCTCGACGTGGTTCAGGAGGCGCTCGATCTGCCGATCGACGAGGGCCTGGCGATCGAAGCCCGCGCGCTGGGCGAGATGGCGGTCACCGAAGTCTCCAAGAACCTGGTGCGGCTGTTCCTGCTGGGGCAGGCGGCCAAGCGCGCGCTCGCGCCGGAAGTCTTGGAGCGTGCCCGGCCGGTCGAGAAGGCCGCCGTGCTGGGAGCCGGCGTGATGGGAGGCGGGATCGCCGAGCTGATCGCGGCCCACGACCGGCCGGTCGTGCTCAAGGACATCGACCAGGAGGCGCTCGACGTCGGGCTCCGGCACGCCGGCGATCTCCTGCGCAAGGCCGCCTCGCGCGGGGTGTTCGCGCAGGAGGAGGCCGGTCTCAAGTTCGCCCTCATCCACGGCACGTTGGACTACGAGAAGTTCGATGACGTGGACCTGGTGATCGAGGCGGTCGTGGAACGCATGCCCGTCAAGCAGAGCGTGCTCCGGGAGAGCGAGGATGCGCTGCCGGCCGGCGCGGTCTTCGCCACCAACACCTCCTCGCTCTCGGTCACCGAGCTGGCCCGCGCCGCCCACCGCCCCGGACGCGTCGTGGGCATGCACTTTTTCAACCCCGTACACCGCATGCCGCTGGTCGAGATCGTGCGTGCCGAGACCTCTTCCGACGAGGCGCTGGCGACCGCGTTCAAGTTCGCGGAGGACCTCGGCAAGACGCCGGTTCTGGTCGCGGACCGGCCCGGCTTCCTGGTCAACCGCCTGCTCGCGCCCTACCTGAACGAGGCGGGATTCCTGCTCGAAGACGGCGCCGGCGTGGCGCAGATCGACGACGTGCTGACCGACTTCGGGATGCCGATGGGCCCCTGCCGACTCCTCGACGAGGTCGGGTTCGACGTCGCCGAGCACGTGTCGCGAGAGATGGAGCGTGCGTTCGGCGAGCGGATGGCCGCGGCCCCCGTGGTGGGCCTCCTCAAAGGGGAGGGCCGACTGGGACGGAAGAACGGACGGGGCTTCTACACCTACTCCAAAGGTCGTCAGGGCGGTGTGGACCGCGAGGTCGCGCGCACCCTGGGCGGCGGCAAGGGGGTGTCCGACGAGGACATCCTGGACCGCTGCCTCCTCCTGCTGGTGAACGAGGCGTGCCATGCCCTGGAGGAGGATGTCGTGGGCAGCCCCGGGGATGTGGACCTGGCGATGGTGCTGGGCACGGGGTTTCCGCCGTTTCGCGGCGGGCTCCTCAAGTGGGCGGACACGCGGGGCGCGGTCGCCATTCGCGATCGCCTCTTGGAGCTGGAGGGGAAGCACGGAAGCCGCTTCGCGCCGGCCGCCCTCCTCCGCGCCGCGGCGGCCGAGGCGCGTTCGTTGAGCGATGCCGGCTGACTGGTCGGCGCCCCGCTCCGGACGGCTTCGGTCGGCGCCCCGCTCCGGACAGCCTCGGTCGGACGATCGGGCGAGCCCCTGACGCGGTTCGACCTGCTCGGGGCGCGTCGGCGGGCGCTTCTGCGTGCCCGCCGCATCCCGGAGGGTGCGCCCCTCGTCGAGGTCGAAGTGCATCGTGGGGCGCGCCGTGACCGCTTCGTCGAGGAGCTCTTGGCGGACGGCGACGATCTGAAGATCGCGCTTCACGTGCTGGACGGATCGTTTCCTCCCACGCGCCTCGATGGGCGGCACACGCTGAGCGCGGGGTGGCTGCTGGTGTGGTACCTCTTTGCGGGGCGTTCCTACGAGATCGGTGCCTTCCACGATCGTCTGGGCCGATTCCGGGGCTATTACACCAACCTGATCCGACCCGCCCGCTTCTCCCCCGGGAGCTGGGTCGTGGAGGATCTCTTCGTGGACGTCTGGCAGCCGGTCGGGGGCGAACCGGTGGTCC
>JBFIOX010000071.1:0-10272 GCA_041610455.1 Gemmatimonadota bacterium | reverse complement strand
TGGTGCGCGACACGGAGGCGACCGTCGCCTCGCTGCTCGCCGAGCTGCGCGCGCGCGAGTGAGCGCGCCGGGGCGCGGCCGGGGGTTGTTCGACGTCGCGCCGCCTCTCATGTTGCCGCGGGCGGTGTGGAAGACGCGGCCGCGTGCGGCCGCCGGGCGGAGGCCCTTCCGATCATGATCCGATCTCGACACGGTTCCTCGCGGGGCCCGCGTCCGCCGGCGTGACGGCGATCGTCGCGGTGAACGGACGCGAGATCATCGATTCGCGCGGCAACCCGACCGTGGAGGCCGAGGTGCGTCTCGAGGACGGCGCGCTCGGTCGTGCGGCGGTGCCGAGCGGCGCGTCCACCGGAGAGCACGAAGCGGTGGAGCTGCGGGATGGCGAGGCCGGTCGCTACGGGGGGAAGGGCGTGCGCGCCGCCGTGGCGCACGTGGGCGGCGAGATCGAGGCGCGCGTGAAGGGCATGGACGCCCACGACCAGCGGGCGCTCGATCAGGCCTTGATCGAGCTGGACGGCACGCCCAACAAGGGGCGGCTGGGCGCCAACGCGATCCTCGCGGTATCCATGGCCGTCGCCCGGGCGGCTGCGACCTCGGCCGGCGTGCCCCTGTTCCGTCACCTGGGTGACGAGCGCTCCGATCTCTTGCCCGTTCCCATGCTCAACATCCTCAACGGCGGCGCGCACGCCAACAACAACGTGGACATCCAGGAGTTCATGATCGCGCCGGTGGGGGCGTCCAGCTTCGCCGAGGGCCTGCGCTGCGGCGTCGAAGTCTTCCACGCCTTGCGGCGAAGGTTGGCGGACGCGGGGCACAGCACGGCGGTGGGAGACGAGGGGGGCGTGGCGCCCGATCTGTCGTCCAATCGCGAGGCGATCGAGCTGATCATGGCGGCGATCGAGGATGCGGGGTACCGGCCCGGCGACGAGGTGGTGCTGACGCTCGACTGCGCCGCCTCGGAGCTCTTCCGCGCCGAACGAGGGGCGTACGAGCTGGAGAGCGCCGGCGAGGCGGGCGAGCACGACGCGGAGGCCCTCATCGAGCTCTACGCCTCCTGGGCGGACGCCTACCCCATCGTCTCCATCGAAGACGGCCTGGCCGAGGATGACTGGGACGGGTGGCGCGCGCTGACCGAGCGGCTGGGTGGTCGCCTCCAGCTGGTCGGAGACGACCTGTTCGTCACCAACGTCGACCGGCTGCGGCGCGGTGTGGAGCAGGGGGTCGGGAACGCGATTCTCATCAAGCTCAACCAGATCGGCACCGTGAGCGAGACGCTCGATGCGATCTCGCTCGCCGCCGCGCACGACTTCGGGATCGTGATCTCGCACCGGTCGGGCGAGACCTCCGACACCTTCATCGCCGACCTCGCGGTGGCCACCCGGGCCGGTCAGATCAAGACCGGCTCGGCCTGCCGTTCGGAACGGGTGGCCAAATACAACCAGCTCCTCCGCATCGAGGAGGCGCTGGGGGGAGAGGCGCACTACCCCGGGGCGCGGGTCTATGCCTGACGCGCTCGGCCGGCGGATCAGCCGCTTCGTCGCGCTGCTCACCGGCGTGGGAGCGGTGTACTACGCCGGCTTCGGTGGCGCCTTCGGGCTGGCCGACGTCCGTGACCTGCGCGGTGAGCTGGCCGTCGAGCACGCCCGGCGCGACTCGCTCGCGGCGGTGCTCGACTCGTTGCGCGCGTGGGGGGACAGCTTGGAGTCGAACCCGGGCGTGATCGAGCGTGTGGCGCGCGAGAAGCTCAGCTTCATCCGGACGGGCGAGATGCTCTTCCTGTTCATCGAGGACGAGACCCCGGACCCCGGCGCCGCCTCGCCGGAGGCGCGCCCGCGACCCGCGGGGGGTTGACCGGCGCTACGCGCCGTGTAGGATTGCCCCCGCACGAGGCAGGGTAGCTCAGCCTGGTAGAGCAAGGGACTCATAAGCCCTGGGTCGGGGGTTCGAATCCCCCCCCTGCCATTCCCACCGATCCCGCCACGACGAGAGGCCCGCGTCCCCGGCCATCTCGTTCGGTCGGGGGCGCGCACCCGGAGCACGTCCACCGCCAACGACCGGTCCGGTCCCCGTCGGGGGATGGCGATCAGCGCCGGCCCGATCACCTGGGGACGCCCGGTCGCATCCGGCAACCGACGACTGAGTAGAGCGTCCCCGCGCACCGGATCGACGGCCTCTATCACGGCTCTGGGCCCACAGCCCCTCGCCCGCATCGGGGGCTCGGCGTTCGAGCGAGCGGCGGCAGCAGGGGATCCCCCCCTCGGGATCGGATCAGCGTGGCGCCGGCGGCTTCGGTCTCGATCCGTCTCAGGGCGGCGCCGCCGCAGGCGAACACGAACGGTCCCGGTCCGTCCAGCTCGGCCCGCACGTGGTACCGCCCGGCCCGGTCCCGCGCGACCAGGTCGGGATACCCCCCAGGGCCTCTTCGCCGATTCGCCCGAGCGTGGCCACGTGCCCCCACGAGTTCGCGCACGCGGAGCAGCGATACCGGTGGGAGGAATCTCGCGGGCCGCGATCGATCCGACGGCCAGCGCCGGTCCCACGCGGATCACGTACCGGTGGAGATGAATCATCGCAAGTATCATTCGTGAGGCACTTTCCGATGAGAGCGCACCGGCCCTATCAACTCCTCCGCTCCCCTCCGGCGCGCATGGGACGTGCCCCCCGGGGAAGGGACGGCCCGCCCGTCGGGGCCCGAGTCGCCGGGGCCGCGCGGCGCCCGGAGGGCGGTCGGCGGCGGGCCGAACGCGAGAGCGGCGCGAGACAAGCGGGAAGCCCCGGGGTAGTTTGTCGACATGAGCGAGGAGCTGGGACTGCGGACGGAGAGACCCGGCGCCGGGGCCGGCGACCCGTCGGCCGCCGGCCCGGCGTCGGCGCGCGCGCTGGTGCGCTTCTCGGGCGAGCTGTCGACCAAGTCGCGCCGCACGCGGGGCCGGTTCCAGCGGCGCCTGCTCGCCAACCTGCAGGACGCCTTCGCGGCCGAGGGCGTCGGTGCGCGGGTACGTCCGGAGTGGAGCCGTCTGTACGTGGAGGCGCCCGACGCCTCCTTCCTCGATCCGCTCCAGCGGACGTTCGGCATCAGCAGCTGCTCCCTCCTGGCGGGCGAGTGCGAGGCCGACCTGGACGTCATCGTGCGCACCGGCACGTCGCTCTTCGCCGAGGCGGTGAAGGGACGGACCTACGCGGTGCGGGCGCGGCGGGCAGGACGACAGGCGTTCTCGTCGGGCGACATCCACGAGCGCCTGGGAGCGGCGCTCAACCCGGGGGCCACCGTGGACCTCAGCGCGCCCGAGGTGACGGTGTACGTCGAAGTGCGCGACCGGCGCGCGTACTTCTACCGCGATCGGATGCCGGGGGCGGGAGGGCTTCCGCTCGGCGTCCAGGGACGCGCCCTGGCGCTGATCTCGGGCGGGTTCGACTCGCCCGTCGCCGCCTGGATGGCGCTGCGGCGCGGCATCTCGCTCGACTACGTGTTCTGCAACCTCGGAGGCAAGGCCTACGAGCGCATGGTGGTCGAGGTCACCAAGGTCCTCGCCGATCGCTGGAGCTACGGGACGCGACCGCGCCTGCACGTCCTCGAGTTCGGGCCCGTGGTGGAGGCCATGCGGGAGCGCGCCAAGCCTGCGTACCTGCAGGTGGTCCTCAAGCGGATGATGTACCGCGCCGCGGTGGAGGTGGGCGCGGAGACGGGGGCCGAGGCGCTCGTCACGGGCGAGTCGGTGGGGCAGGTGTCATCCCAGACCCTGACGAACCTCCGCGCCATCGACGGCGCCTCCGACCTCCCCGTGCTGCGGCCGCTCCTCGGCTTCCACAAGGACGAGATCCTCGCGCGGGCTCGCGAGATCGGCACGCACGACTTGTCGGCGAGGGTTCGCGAGTATTGCAGCGTGGCGCCCGACCGGCCGGTGACCGCCGCAAGCCCCGAGGAGGCGGCCGCGCAGGAGGCGGCGGTCGGGCGGCGGGAGCTCGACCAGGCCATCTCCGCTCGTCGCTCCCTCGATGTGCGCGGGCTCGACCCCACGGAGCTCGTGGGAGCGGGCCTCTACGTGACCGACGTGCCGGAGGGGGCGCGGGTCATCGATACCCGGCCGCCCGAGGCGTTCGAGGGGTGGCACTGGCCGGGGGCCACGCGCCGGGACCTGGACGAGCTCGAGCGGGGCTTCGGGGAGCTCGACCGGTCCATGACGTACGTGTTCTACTGCGCCGAAGGCATCCGTACGGCCTACCTGGCCGAGCGCATGCAACGCGATGGCTACGAGGCCTATTCGTTCCTGGGAGGTGCGCCGCGACTGCGCCGTCTGGCCAGCGAATCCGGGTGAGACGGCGGCGGGAGGGCGCGAGGTTTTTGACACCCTCGACGGCGGCGCGCGACCTTCCGCCCTCCATGGGTGAGCGACCGTCGGACATAGACGAGCTGCTGGCGGCGGTGCAGGCCGGCGAGGTCCCTCGGCACATCGCCGTGATCATGGACGGAAACGGCCGCTGGGCCGGTCTGCGCGGTCTGCCCCGCTGGGAGGGACACCGCGCCGGGATGCGGGCCGTCCGCGAGGTGATCGAGGGAGCCGCCGAGGCGGGGGTGGAACACCTCACGTTGTACGCCTTCTCGCAGGAGAACTGGTCGCGCCCCCCGGTCGAGGTGGAGGCGCTCATGGCGCTGCTCGAAGAGTACGTGGCGTCGGAGCACGCCGAGCTGGCCGAGCGAGGCATCCGCGTCACCGTGTTCGGAGACCGGTCCCGGCTCTCCGGGGGAGCGCGGCGCGCGATCGCCGAGCTGGAATCGGCCACCGCCGGGGGTGCCACGTTGGACGTGCACCTCGCCATCAGCTACGGATCGCGGGCCGAGATCGTAGAGGCCGCGCGCACGCTGGCCCGACGCTGTGTGGAGGGAGACCTGGACCCGGAGCAGCTGGGCGTGGAGCACCTGGCCGATGCGCTGCTCACACGGAAGTGGCCCGATCCAGACCTGCTCGTCCGGACCTCGGGCGAGCGCCGGCTGTCGAACTTCCTCCTCTGGCAACTCGCCTACGCCGAATTGTACGTGACGGACGTGCTCTGGCCGGACTTCGGCCGCGCCGACCTGTGGCGGGCGATCCTCGATTATCGGGGGCGCGAGCGTCGCTACGGCCGGGTCGCGACGTGACGCCTCGCCTCACCCGCGGGGTCCGGTGAGACCCGACCTCGCGAACCGGCTGGCCGTGGCCGGGGTGGGGGTGCCGCTGTGCGCGCTGGTGGCCTACCTAGGGGGGCCCGTGCTCGCGCTCGGTCTCGGCCTGGTCGCCGCGATCGGCTTCTGGGAGTATGCCACGATGATGGAGGGGACCGGCGCGCGGGTGTTCGGACCGCTCGGCGCGGCGGCCGCCTTCCTCTACCCGCTCACGGTGTACTACGGGGGCTTCCACGGCGCGGCGCTGTACGCGGGGGCCCTCCTCATGGGCTTCTCGGCCCTTGCCGTGGCGCGAGTCCCCATCGCGGAGCGGCCGCTCCTCGCCGCTGCCGTCACCGCGTTCGGCGTGTTCTATCTCGGGGGCCTCCTCAGCTTCGGGGTGCCGATCCGCGAGGGGTGGTTCATGAGCTCGCCGCAGAACGCGAGCGCGCCCACCCGGATCGCGCAGACGATGTTCTTCTTCTTCCCGATCGTCATCACGTGGATCGCCGACACGGCCGCCTATTTCGGGGGGCGGGCCCTGGGCCGGCGAGCCCTGGCGCCCAACGTGAGCCCCAACAAGACGATCGAGGGGGCCGTCTCGGCGCTCTTGGCCGCCGTCGTCGTCGCGTTCGTGTACGTGCGCTGGGTGCTGCCGACCGCCTGGTCGCTGCCCTGGGCTCCGGCCATCGCGTTCGGTTTCACGGTCGGCGTGTTCGCCATCATCGGCGATCTCGTGGAATCGGCGCTGAAGCGCGAGTGCGGCGTGAAGGACGCGTCGAACCTCCTGCCGGGGCACGGAGGGCTGCTCGACCGCCTCGACTCCATCCTGTGGGCCCTGCCCACCGCGTTCTTCTTCATGGCGCTGCTCAAGTGAGCGGCCCGCGCGGAGGAGCGACCCCGAAGCGGGTGGCCGTGCTGGGCGCGACGGGCTCGATCGGCGCGTCGGCGCTCGAGGTGCTGCGCCGCCACGCGGACCGGTTCCGGGTCGGGGCCCTCACCGCCCACCGGAGCGCCGAGGCGCTGGATGAGCTCGCCTGCGCGCTCGACCCCGACTTCGTGTGCCTGGCGGAGCCGCCGATCGGGTTCGTGCCGCGATGGAGGGGCGAGTGGCGGCACGGGATGGAGGCCGTGACGGCGGCGGCCCGCGACGCGCAGGTCGACATCGTCCTCAACGCGCTGGTCGGGATCGCCGGGCTGGGGCCGACGCTGGCGGCGCTCGAATCCGGCAAGCGGCTGGCGCTCGCCAACAAGGAGTCGCTGGTGGCCGGAGGCGGGCTCGTGCTGGACGCGCTGGCGCGCGGCGGGGGCGAGCTGATTCCGGTGGACAGCGAGCACTCCGCGGTGCACCAGTGTCTGGCCGGCAGAGGGAGAGGCGACGTCCGCAAGATCACGCTCACGGCCTCGGGCGGACCGTTTCGGACCCGGGATCATCATGCGCTCGACCAGATCGCGCCGGCCGACGCGCTGGCCCACCCCACCTGGGACATGGGAGCCAAGATCACCATCGACTCGGCCACCCTGGCCAACAAGGCGCTCGAGGTCATCGAGGCGCACCTGTTGTTCGGGCTCGAGTACGACCGGATCGAGGTCGTGGTGCACCCGACCTCGATCGTGCACTCCTTCGTCGAGTTCGTGGATGGGTCTTGCCTCGCGCAGCTCGGGCGTCCGACCATGGAGATCCCCATCCTGTGGGCCCTGAGCTGTCCCGAGCGTCTCGACGATGAGCTCGCGGAGCCGGCCTTCGATCCCCTGCGTGACGGGCCGCTGGAGTTCGAAGCCGTTCGGGAGGATGCGTTTCCGCTGTTCTCGGCGGGGGTGAGGGCGGGACGGGCGGGGGGGGAGATGCCGGTCGCGTTCAACGCCGCGAACGAGGTGGCTGTCCACGCCTTCTTGGAGGAGCGGCTCGGATTCGGGGACCTTGCGGGGGTGGTCCTTCGTACCCTGGAGCGGTTCTCGCCGCGGCGCCTGGAGGGATTGCAGGACGTGTGGCGGGTCGACGCGCGCGCGCGGAAGATCGCGGACCAGGCGGTCCGCACGGCGGCGCGCGCCACGATGTCTGGAGAGCACTGAGTGGCACTGACGATAGCGGTCACCATCCTGGTCCTCGGCGTGCTCATCTTCGTGCACGAGCTGGGGCACTTCGCCGCGGCCAAGAGCGTCGACATCGCGGTCCCCCGCTTCTCGATCGGACTGGGCCCCCGCATGTGGGGCTTCCGGCGCGGCGAGACCGAATACGTCCTCTCGTGGATCCCGCTCGGTGGCTATGTGAAGATGGCGGGGATGGCCGAGGAGGAGGTCACCTCCAAGCTGGAGGGCGGCGAGGAGGGGTCGTCGACCGCTCCTTCGGACCGCGACTTCGACGCGAAGCCACTCTGGGCGCGGGTGTTCGTGATCAGCGCCGGCGTGCTCATGAACTGGCTGTTCGCCGTGATCGCGTTCGCCGCCATCGCCATGGGCGAGGGCGTCGTCGAGCCGCGCGTGGCCACGGTCGACGAGGGGTCGCCCGCCGAGGCGGCGGGGCTGCGTCCCGGCGATCTGCTGCTTCGCGTGGACGGGGCCGCCGTGCAGGAGCCCGGACACGTCACCATCCGAATCGAGCGCAAGCCGGACGAGGCGGTGCCGCTCTTGATCGAGCGGGACGGACAGCGCTTGGAGCTCACCGCCGTCCCGCGAGGCGTCGAGCTCTTCAACGAGTTCATGGGCGAGTCGCGCACGGTGGGGCGGATCGGCATCTCCATCGGAGCGGACCGCGGCCGCCTGGGGCTGGGCGAGGGCCTGGCCCAGGGCTGGGGCAGCACCGTGTACTGGACACGGGCGGTGCTCCAGTTCCTCGGCGACCTGATCACCGGCCGCAGCTCGGCGCGCGAGGTGGGTGGCCCCATCCTCATCGGCCAGATCTCGGGCGAAGCGGCCCGCGCGGGCTTCTGGCGGCTCCTCAGCTTCATGGCGATCATCAGCATCAACCTGGCCGTCTTCAACCTGCTCCCCATCCCGGTGCTCGACGGCGGGCATCTCCTCTTCCTCGGGATCGAGGCGGTGCGCGGCAAGGCGCTGAGCATCGAGCAACGGCTCCGCTTCACGACCGTGGGCATGGTCCTCGTCGTCGGACTGATGTTGTGGGCCGTGGGGAACGATCTGCTGCGCCTGCTCGGGATCTGAACGGCGCTCGCGGGTCCTCCGGCTTTTCAGGCGCGCCGGAACGACTCAGCCGTCGGCCTCGGGCTGGCAGCCCCGGGGCCGGCCGCCGCCTCGGCGCGGGCCGCGGCTCTCAGCGGAAGAGCGACAGCTGCGGCCCGTCCCGCCGGACGCGGACGAGGGCTCCCACGTCGTAGGCCGGTGAGGGCGCTTCCTGGCCCGCGGTCTCCAGCAACCCATCGAATCCGGTGCTCAGGAGCCCCTCGGCGACCCGGTCTCGCGCCAGGTCGGGATCGTTGCACTCGGCGCTCAGGTGCGCCAGCAGGATCCCGCCCAGGTCGGCGTGCGCGAGATCGCGCGCCAGCCCTGCGGCGAGGGCGTTGGAGAGGTGCCCTCGACTCCCCCCGATGCGACGCTTCACCGCCCAGGGATAGCGGCCCTCGCGCAGCAGCCGCTCGTCGTGGTTGGCCTCGAGGATGAGGAACGCGCAGCGGCGCAGCGCCTGGCGTACCGGCGTGGTGGGCCGACCGAGGTCGGTCGCGATGCCGGCCCGCAGCCCCGAGGGGACGTGACGCACGACGACGGCCACGGGGTCGGCGGCGTCGTGACACGTGCGCACGGGCTCGACGTGGAGGTCGCCGATCCGCAGGCCCTCCGAGCCCAGCGCGAGGGTGGTCTCATCGCCGCGCAGCAGCGGGGCGCAGGCCCGGTGCGTGGCCGGGTTCATCGCCAGACGCCAGCCCCAACGGCGCGCCCCGATGCCGATCCCGGCCGTGTGATCGCGGTGCTCGTGCGTCACGATGACCGCGTGGATGGACTCGGGCGGCACCTCGACGATGTCGAGGCGGCGAGCGAGCTGCGCGCCGCTGAACCCGGCATCGATGAGCACGCGGGTCCTCCCGTCCCGCACCAGGAACGCGTTCCCGGCGCTCCCGCTGCCCAAGGAGGTGACGGAGAAGCTCACGACGTCCCCCTGGCGGCGTCCCACGCGTCGCCCAGCCACGCCGAGAGGGCGTCGCTCGCTTCGACGCCGCGACGCGCGACGACCTTGGCGGCGGTGGCCAGGAACGCATCCCGGCGGTAGACCTCGAGCGCGGCGCCGCGCCCCCACGAGAACGGCGCGATCCACTTCGGAGGAAGCTCGGCGCCGAAGAGGTTCGAGCCGGCGCCCACGATCGTCCCCGTGTTCAGGAGCACGCCGATCCCGGTCTTCGCGTGGTCGCCGATCAGACACCCGAGCTTGTAGAGTCCCGTGTCGACCTCCTCGCCGGGCGGACCCACGCGCACGGACCCGTAGTTGTTCTTTAGGTCGCTGTTGGTGGTGAGGGCCCCCAGGTTGACCCAGCGCCCCACGTACGCGTGCCCCAGGAACCCGTCGTGCGCCTTGTTCGCGTACCCGAGCATCGTCACCTGCTCGACCTCACCCCGCACATAGCTCATCGGCCCGCCCGCGAAGCCCGAGATGGCGCCGCCCAACAGCCGACTTCCGGGACCCGCGTACAGGGGGCCCGCCAGACGCGTCCCCGTGCGGACCTCGACCTCCGGGCCGATCTCGATGCCCCCCTCGCGGACGTCGAACAGCACGCCGGGCTCGACGCGCGCGGAGGGCGCGACCCGCACGGGACCGCTGCCCAACTTCCAGGCGCCGGCGGGTACCCCCTCGCCAGGTGGCAACGCGGTGCTCGCCGAAAGGTCGCGCGCGAGCTGATCGGGGCCCCGGGCCACCAGGTCCCACGCGCGAGAGAGCCAGGTGCCTTCGACGCGCCGGTCCGGCAGCTCCGGGAACGGCGCGGGGTCGGCGAGCCACGCGGCGTCCGGCCTCGGGTGTTCCGGGGCCAACAGCACCCCCGCCAGGGCGTCTCCCACCCACAGGTTGGCCGGCTCGGGGTCGATGCCCGCGCCCGCCGGAACGGCACGCGACGACCAGACGAGACACCGGCCGTCGTGGGGCAGGTGGTCGGGGCCCACGCATGGGACGCCGTCGTGCTCGGCGT
>JBFIOX010000070.1:0-10316 GCA_041610455.1 Gemmatimonadota bacterium | reverse complement strand
GCTTTGCGCGCGCGGTCGAGATCTATCCCGAGGAGGGCGAGTACCACGCCTACCAGGGTTGGGCGCTGTACCTGGCCCGGGACCAGGCGCGCCAGCCGCCTGGACGGCGGCGCGCCCGCCCCGCCGATCTCACGGACACGCCCGCAGCCCCGGGGCGAGAAAGCCGGCATCGGCCTCGCGCGCCTCCGGGACGAGGCGCCCGGTCGCCCGCAGCAGAACGGTGCGTCCGCACGCGACCAGACCCTCTTCGTGGACGACGAGCAGCACCGCTTCGACGTCCGGACGCGCCGCCAGCCAGCGAATTCCGTCCCGCGGCCCCATGACGAACAACGCCGTGGAGAGCGCGTCGGCCTCGACCGGATCGTCCGACCTAACGGTCACGCTTCCCCACGCCTCCACCGGCCGACCGGTCCTCGGATCGAGCACGTGGCCCCAGCGGCGTCCGCCGGCCTCGATCCAGCGCTCGCTCTGGGCGCTGGTGGCGTACGACCCGGCGCGCTCCGTAAGCGCATAGGCCGGCCGCTCGCGGTCCCGCGGATCGGCGATCGCCAGTGGGGTCCCGGTCACGCGCCCGGAGCCGCGCACGAGCGTCTGTCCGCCGAGGTCGATGTACGCGCGGGAGATCGACTCCGAATCGAGAATGCGCGCGATGGCCGACAGCGCCCCTCCCTTGCCGAATGCGCCCGTATCGATCCACGCCCGTTCGCAGCGCCGGATCACGGTGCGCGTGACCGGGCTCAGCTCGAAGCAGCCGCGGCCGACCGCGCTCAGGGCTCGCGCCAGCTCGGCCTCCGAGGGCACACGGCCGACCCCGCGCAGATCCCACGCGTCGACCAGGGCCCCTACCACCGGATCGAAGGCTCCCTCGGTGCGGATCGAGAGGTCCCACGCCTGCAGGAGCAGGTGGAGCGTCTCGTCGGACACCGATACGGGCGTTCCGGTCGGCGCGCGGTTCAGGTCGGACAGCTCGGAGGCCGCCTCCCACGTGCTCCACCGGCGCTCGAGCGCGTTCGCGGCGTCGAACACGCGGTCGACGATGCGCCACGCCTCGGCTTCGTCTCGGCCCTCGAGCTCGACGCGCAACCACGTGCCCATGACGAGCGCCTCGCGCGCGACCCAGGCCGTGCCCGCTCCCGCCGCCCCCCTCTCCATCGGCCCCACGGCGCGCTCGGGAAGCGGCCTGGAGGCCGCGCCCGAGGTGGTCAGAAGGCCGATGAGCGCGCCGAAGAGCGCCGTTTTTCCCGACGCGATCATGGCTTACGAGTCACGAACGATTCTCGCTTTTGATAGTTGAGACTGATTCTCAACGAACGACATCCTATCCGGGACCCCGCTCGGCCCGCAACCTTTTCGGTCTCCGCGCACGTATCCGAGCGGGGACGAGATCCGGCGGGGGCGGACGGCATGGATCAAATCTTCTACGATCTCGGCGACTGGCTTCGGTCGGCCGGGGTCTGGGGCTACGTAGTCGCGCCTCTGGTGATGGCGGCGGTGGCGATCCTCCCCATCCCGGCCGAGGCGCCGGCCATGATCAACGGCGCCCTGTTCGGGCCGGTCGTCGGTACCGCCCTCACCTGGACCGGCGGCATGTTGGGCGCCGTGGCCAGCTTCGAGCTCGCGCGTCGTCTGGGTCGCCCGGCCGCCGAGCGCTGGATCAGCGCGAGCGCGCTCGCGCGGGCCGACCGCCTCGTCCTGGACGCCGGCTGGGGCGGGCTCCTGCTGGCGCGCTTCATGCCGCTCATCGCCTTTACCGCCCTCAATTGGGGTGCCGGGCTCACACCGGTGAGCCGCTGGCGGTTCCTGTGGACCACGGGCATCGGCATCGTGCCCGGGACCATCCTCTTCACGGCCTCCGGCTGGGGCTTCTCCCGCATCCTCTCCAAGTTGCCCTGGGTGGCGCTCGGCCTGGCCGCCGCGGTCCTGCTCTGGGTGGCCTGGCGTCGTCGACGCGGTCCTCGGGACCCCGAGCCCACCCCGGAATCACCGCTCGGCGCGTGACGGGCCCGCGCGGCGCGGCCCATTTCCTTTTTTCCGCATGGACCGGCGGGTAACTTCGGGCGCATGCGAAAAGCCCTTTCGTCGCTCCTGGCCGCCGTGCTCGCGCTTCTCTCGCCGGTCTCGCTCGCCGCGCAGAGCGCCCCACCGTCGGCGGTCGAGGTGGGGCTCCTGCTTCGCCAGCTGGACGGGGTGAAGCGGGTGCTCCTCGTCGCCGCGCATCCCGACGACGAGGACACCTCGCTCCTGGCGACGCTGGCGCTCGGTTGGGGCGTCGAGATCGCCTACTTCTCGCTCACCCGGGGCGAGGGCGGTCAGAACCTGATCGGCGCGGAGCTGGAGGAGGGACTGGGCATCCTCCGGACCGGCGAGCTGCTGGCGGCCCGCCAAATCGATGGGGCATCGCAATTCTTCAGCCGCGCGTACGACTTCGGGTACTCCAAGAGCGCGGCGGAGACCTTCGAGCACTGGCCGCGCGAGCAGCTACTGGCCGACCTCGTCCGCGCGGTGAGATCGTTCCGCCCCCAGGTCCTCATCTCGATATTCAGCGGTACGGAGACCGATGGGCACGGGCAGCATCAGGCCGCCGGTATCCTGGCGCGCGAAGCCTGGGAGGCGTCGGGAGACCGCTCTCGTTTTCCCGAGCAGCTCGAAGAGGGCCTGGAGCCGTGGACGCCACTCAAGCTCTATCGGCGCACGTTGTTCGATCCGCAGGCCGCCACGGTCTCGGTCGTCACGGGGCGGCTCGATCCGCTGCTCGGGCGCTCGCACCACCAGGTGGCCATGGAGAGCCGCAGCCAGCACCGCTCCCAGGACTTCGGGACGGCGCAGGCGCCGGGACCTCGCGAGGCCCGGCTGCGCCTGCTCGACACGCGCGTCGCGGCGCCCCCCGACGCCGCGCTGTTCGCCGGCGTCGACACCACCCTGGCGGGCCTGCCGGGCGCCGCGATCCCCGAGGTGGGCGCGGCGCTGGGTCGATACCGGGGCGCGCTCGGCCGGGCCGCCGCCGATCTTCCCGTGGGCGATCCGTCCCGCGCCCTGGGCGCGCTCGCGGAAGCACGGGGCCACCTGGGCCACCTCCTCTCGATCATCGCGCGCTCTCCCGCGCCCGAGCTGCGGCGCGCGCTGGAGGACCGGCGCGTCTTGCTCGATCGCGCCCTGCTCGCGGCCGCCGGAGTGCGCATCGAGCTCAGGGCCCGCGACGACGTGCTCGTGCCCGGCCAGCGGGTTCTGGTCGAGGTCCGCGTATGGAGCGGCGGGAGCACCCCGGTGCGGGTGGCGGCGCCCGAGCTGATCGCACCGGGCGGCTGGCGCGTCGCTCCCCTGCCGCGCGACGCCGAGGTCCCGCCCGATGACACCGGCCCCTTCGCCCGCTTCTTCGCCTCCGAAGATCCGCTGGTCGAACCGGACTCGGAGGGGTGGGCCGAGGTGGAGGCCGGAGACATCGCCCTGTGGCGCTATGAGGTGGCGGTGGCCGAGGACGCGCCTCCGAGCACGCCCTACTACCTCACCCTGCCGCGCGACGGAGACCTGTATCAGTGGCCCGGCGATGCCCCGCGGGGGCTGCCGTTCCAGGGTCCGGTGCTCGAGGCGGCGCTCTCCATCTCGCTCCCGGCAAGGCCGGATCCGGTGATCGCGCGGCTGCGCGCGCCCGTGCGATTCCGGGGCGTCGACAAGGCGAGCGGGGAGTTCTGGCGGCCCCTCCGGGTCGCACCGCGCGTTTCGGTGGCCCCTTCCACCGGCTCGCTCGTGTGGCCCCTGTCCGACCAGGGCGAGCGAGAGGTGGCCTTCCAGCTCACCAACTGGACCCCGGGCCCGGTTCGCGGGGCGCTGTCGCTCGAGCTTCCGCCGGGATGGCGCGCCGAGCCGGTCTCGCGTGATTTCGAGTTTCGCGAGGAACGGGAGACGACCCGCCTCGCCTTCCGGCTGCGGCCGGCCGGGGAGGCCGTCGAGGGCGACTTCGTCGTCCGTCCGCGCATCGACCTCGGACGCGGGCCCGCGCCGGGGCTCGCCGTACGCGTGGTGGACTATCCACACGTGGAACCGCGGCTCGCCGCGGCCGAGGGATCGCTGCGCATCGTCCGCTTTCCCGTCCAGGTGGCCGCGCGTCGCATCGGATACGTGATGGGCTCGGGGGACGAGGGGCCCGAGGCGATCCGGCAGCTCGGGCTCGAAGTCGAGTTGATCGAGCCGGGTGCCTGGGGGGCCGAGCGCCTCGACCGGTTCGACACCATCGTGCTCGGGGTCCGGGCCTACGAGGTGCGACGCGATCTGGTGGCCGCCAACCCGCTGCTCCTCGATTGGGTGCGGCGCGGCGGCACGCTGCTGGTGCAGTACAACAAGTACGAGTTCAACGACGGGGCCTACGCCCCCTACCCGATCAGGATCGGCGCCCCGGCGCCCCGGGTGACCGACGAGGACGCGCCGGTGACCCTGCGCGACGAAGGGCGCGTCGCCTTCGAGACGCCCAATCCCATCGGCGCGGCGGACTTCGAGGGGTGGATCCAGGAGCGCGGCCTCTACTTCCCCACCGAGTGGGATGCGCGTTACAGCGAGCTGCTCGAGATGGCCGACCCGGGCGAGCCCCCGCGTCGCGGCAGCCTCTTGGTGACGCCGTTCGGCGAGGGGTTGTACGTGCACACCTCGCTATCGTTCTTCCGCCAGCTTCCGTCGGGCGTGCCGGGGGCGGTCCGCCTGTTCGCCAATCTCCTCTCGCTCGACGGCGATCGCTGGCGCGGCGCCCGCGCCGTCGGCGTCCGGCCCTAGCGGAATCGGCGACGCGACCCCCGTGGAAAAGATCCGCGAACCGGAGGCCGAGCGGGACGGACGCATCGGTCCCTTCCCCAGCTGGCGGGCCTTGTATGCGGCGGTGATCCTCTATACGGCCGCCCTCGTCGTCATCCTGTACGGCCTCACCCGGCTGCTCGATCACGGGGTCCCGTGAGCGGCGCCGACTGGATCATCTTCGTCCTATACTTCGGGGGCGTGCTGGCCTTCGCCTGGATGCAGAGCCGGAAGAACGTCGGGATCGAAGGGTTCTTCCTGGCCAACCGGAGGCTCGGCTGGGGCGCCATCGGACTCTCGGTGATGGCCACGCAGGCCAGCGCCATCACCTACATCGGCACGACCGGGCAGGCGTTCGACGACGGGATGGAGTTCGTGCAGGTCTACCTGGCGCAGCCGCTCGCCATGGTGATCCTGTGCGTGATCTTCGTCCCCTTCTTCTATCGCGCGCGCGTGTTCACCGCCTACGAGTACCTCGAGCGCCGGTTCGACGCCAAGACGCGGTCCCTCACCAGCTTTCTCTTCTTGCTGTCCCGCGGCCTGGCCGCCGGCATCGTGCTGTACGCGCCCGCGATCGTGCTTTCGGTGATCATGGGTTGGGACGAGACGGTCACGATCTTCATCATGGGCGCGGTGACCATCGCATACACCATGATGGGCGGGATCACCGCGGTGATCTGGACCGACGTCATCCAGATGTTGATGATGTTCGCCGGCATCGCGGTGGCGCTGGTCGTCCTGTTCAACACGTTGCCGGCGGACGTCGGGCTGGGTGACGTCGCCTACATCGGCGGGATTCGCGAGATGTGGCGGAGCATCGACTTCTCGTGGGACCCGACCAACACGTACACGATCTGGTCGGGCATGATCGGCGGGCTGTTCCTGGCGTTGGCGTACTTCGGCACCGACCAGAGCCAGGTCCAGCGATACCTCACCGCGAGCTCCCTTCGGGAGAGCCGTCTGTCGCTCATCTTCAACGCGTTCTTCAAGGTCCCCATGCAGGTCTTCATCCTCGCGATCGGGGTCCTCCTGTACGTCTTCTACCATTTCGAGCGTCCCCCGCTGGTGTTCAACGCGGCCGAGGTGGCGGTGGTGAACCAGAGTCCGCGGGCAGAAGAGTTCCGCGGCCTCGAGCGGGCGCACGCCGAAGTGCACGGCCAGCGGCGCGAGGCGACGCTGATGTTGCTGGACGCGCGTGAGCGCGGCGCGGAACCCGAGGCGCTGCGCGATCGCATCGCGGCGCAGGACGAGGAGCTGGCGCGGCTGCGGGCCGAGTCCAAGCGGCTGGTGTCGGAGGTACGGGGAGCCTCGTCGAACGACGTCAACTACGTGTTTCCGTCGTACCTGATCAACTATGTGCCGGCCGGCATCCTCGGGCTCCTCATCGCCGTCATCTTCGCGGCCGCCATGTCGTCGCTCGACTCGGAGCTGACCGCGTTGTCGAGCGCGACCGTCATCGATTTCTACCAGCGTCACTTCAAGCCGGATGGATCGGATGCCCACTACCTGATGGTCTCGCGCGCGGTGACGTTCGTGTGGGGCGGCTTCGCCGTGGCGGTGGCCCTGTACGCCGGACGGCTGGGCTCGCTGATCGAAGCGGTGAACCAGGTCGGCTCGCTGTTCTACGGCTCGCTCCTCGGGGTCTTCCTGCTCGCCTTCGGCGACCGGCGGGCGACCGCGACCGGCGCCTTCTTCGGCTTGCTCTCGGGGATGGCGTCGGTGTTCCTCGTGTCGGTGCTGACCGAGATCTCCTGGTTATGGTACAACGTGGTCGGATCGCTGACGGTGTTGCTCGTGGGCGGCGTGCTCAGCCGCCTCGCCCCGGCGGGCCGCGAGCCGCTCGCGGGCTAGGCCGCCACGATCGCGCGACCGGCCGTGCCGCGTGCCGCGGCCCGCGCCGCCGAGTCAGCGGGTGTCCCCGGCGCCGCCGGGCGCGTAGAGTCCCCGGTCGGATGAGAGGGGGCTGCGCGGACACCTTGCGGATCGCGCCTGGAGGGAGCGCATGACGGGACCGATGCCGAGCGACGTCGCGATCGCCGAAGCGGCGACGCCGAGACCCATCGCGGAGATCGCGTCGGGCCTCGGCCTCGATGGAGACGACGTCGAGCCCTACGGTCGCTTCAAGGCCAAGATCCGGCCGCGGGCCATCTTCGAGCGTGAGCCCGGGGGCGGCCGGTTGGTGTTGGTCACGGGCGTGACGCCCACCGCCGCGGGGGAGGGCAAGACGACCGTCTCGGTCGGGCTGGCCGACGGCCTGCGGCGGATCGGCGTCGACAGCGTGCTGTGCATTCGCGAGCCCAGCCTCGGACCGGTGTTCGGCATCAAGGGAGGCGCCGCGGGCGGCGGGTACTCGCAAGTGATCCCGATGGCGGACATCAACCTCCATTTCACGGGCGACCTGCACGCGATCACTTCGTCGCACGCGTTGCTCTCGGCGGTGCTCGACAACCATCTGCACCAGGGCAACGCGCTCGGTCTCGACACCCGGCAAATCACCTGGCGGCGCGCGGTGGACATGAACGACCGGGCGCTCCGAAACGTCGTCATCGGCCTGGGCGGTCGCGTCAACGGCGTGCCCCGCGAAGACGGCTTCATCATCACGGCGGCTTCCGAGGTGATGGCCGTGTTCTGCCTGGCATCGGACCTGGCCGATCTGGAGGCGCGCCTGGGCCGGATCATCGTGGGCTATCGGGCCGACGGAAGCGCCGTACGCGCCCAGGAGCTCGAGGTGGCGGGCGCCATGACGTTGCTCCTGCGCGAAGCGTTCGGGCCGAACCTCGTCCAGACGCTCGAGGGGACGCCCGCCTTCGTGCACGGGGGCCCCTTCGCTAACATCGCGCACGGGTGCAACTCGCTCATCGCCACCCGGGCGGGGCTGGCACTGGGCGACGTGGTGGTCACCGAAGCGGGGTTCGGCTCGGACCTCGGGGCCGAGAAGTTCTTCGACATCAAGTGCCGCATGGGCGGCCTGTCGCCCGAGGCGGCCGTCATCGTGGCCACGGTACGCGCCCTGAAGCTGCACGGCGGGGTCCGCCGGGACGCGCTCGACAGACCCGATCCGGCGGCGGTCGAGGCGGGGCTCGCGAACCTCGAGGCGCACGTGGAGAACGTGCGCTCCTTCGGCGTCGAGCCGGTGGTCGCGATCAACGTGTTCGGATCGGACGAGGAAGAGGAGCTGGCGACCGTCGAGGGGGCCTGCGGCCGGCTGGGCGTGCGGGCGGCGCGCGCCGAGGGGCACGCCCGGGGGGGCGCGGGGTGCGAGCGCCTGGCCACCGTGGTGATGGAGGCGCTGGACGCCGAGAGCGACTACCGACCCTGTTACCGCCTCGACGTGACGCTCAAGGAGAAGATCGAGACGATCTCCGAGACGGTGTACGGAGCCTTCGGAGTCGACTACACGGGCCAGGCCGAGAAGGATCTGGCCCAGCTGGAGTCGATCGGGCTGGGAGAGCTGCCGGTCTGCATCGCCAAGACGCCGCTCAGCCTGAGCGACGACCCGAGCAAGATCGGCCGGCCCACCGATTTCCGAATCACCGTGCAGGACGTGCGGCCCTCGGCGGGGGCCGGCTTCGTGGTGGCGCGCACCGGTACCGTCATGATCATGCCCGGCCTGCCCCGGATCCCGGCCGCCGAGGCCATGCGCATCACGGAGGACGGCGGCGTGGTCGGGCTGTTCTGATCGGAGAGGCCGCCATGACGCACCGGAGGGCGTTTCTGCGCGGGCTGGGGGGTACTCTCGGGGCCGCCGCGCTCAGCCCCCTCGTGTCCCTCGATCGCGCGTTGGCGCGGGACCTGGACGACGTGGCGCGCGACGTGTCGGCCCTCGATCCCCGTTCGGACCGCTTCGCGGCCCGCCTTCGGGAGGCCTACCTGCTGGCGCCCGACGTCATCTACCTGAACCACGCGTCGATCGGCACCATTCCCCGGATCGTGCACGAGGCGCACAAGACCTACCTGGGCGTGTGCGAGTCCAATCCGTGGCTCTACATGTGGGGCGGCGCCTGGGAGGAGCCGCGGGAGATCGTGCGGGCGAAGGCGGCGGCGGCCATGGGGTGCGCCCCGGCGGACGTGGCGATCACCCACAACACGACGGAGGGCTTCAACCTGCTCGCCCAGGGCTTGCCGCTGGGGCCCGGCGACGAGGTGCTGTTCAGTTCGCTCAATCACGACGGGGCCAGCGTGTGCTTCGAGCATCACGCGGCCGCCCGCGGCTTCGCCGTGCGGCGCTTCGCCTTCCCGCTGGCGCGCGCCGGGGCGCTGGGACCGAACGAGGTCGTCCAGCTGTACGTGGACCAGATCGGCCCGCGGACCCGGCTTCTGGTCTTCCCGCACGTGGACAACATCGTCGGGATCCGGCACCCGACGGCGGCCCTGAGTGCGGCGGCGCGCGCCCGGGGCGTGGAGTTCGTCGCCGTCGACGGGGCGCAGACCGTCGGCATGTTGGCCCTCGACCTGGAGGGGGCCGGGGTCGACTTCTACGCGGCCAGCCCGCACAAGTGGCTGCAGGCGCCCAAGGGGCTCGGATTGCTGTACGCCCGGCCCGAGGCCCGCCAGGCCCTGCGCCCCATGTGGGTCACCTGGGGACAGGCCCGTTGGCGCGGCAGCGTGCGGGTGCTCGAGGACTACGGCACGCGCAACCTCCCCGCCCTGCTGGCCCTCGGCGATGCGCTCGATTTCCAGCGCGCGATCGGGTCCGCCGCGCGGGAAGCGCGCCACCGGTACCTGTTCGAGCGCATGCGCGCGATGACGGGCGCAGCCCCGGCGCTGCGGTGGGGATCGCCGGAGCGTTGGGAGGAGGGGGCGTCGCTGGCGGCCATCACGTTCGCGGGCCCGCCGGCCCCGGAGTTCGCCGAGCGCATGCAAGGCCGCGGCTTCGTGTTCCGTCCCTTCCGGACCCAGGGGATCAACGCCGCGCGCATCTCGCCGAATCTCATGACCGCGGAGGCCGAGATCGAGGGTTTCTTCGCGCTCGGCGCCGGCATCGCGTCCGGCGCCTGACCCGGCCTCCCGTGCACCCGAACCAGCCCTGAGCCGACCATGATCGAGCTGCGACTCTCGCTGGGGCCGGCGGCCGAGCCCGCCGAAGCCCGTCTCGCCGAATGGGACGCCGCGGACGCCGTCGCCCGCCTGTGGGACCGAGACACGACGCTGTGGGCGGCGGACCCGCCACCCCCCGAGATGGCCGATCGGCTCGGGTGGCTCGACCTGCCGGAGACGGCGATGGAGCTGCTCCCGGAGCTGGCGGCCTTGCGGGCCGAGATCCCCTTCTGGATGACCGATCTCGTGCTGTTGGGCATGGGCGGATCCAGTCTGGCGCCGGAGGTCCTGGCGCGCTCGCTGGGCGGCGATGGGCTCCCGCTCACGGTGATGGACAGCACCCACCCCGGCGCGGTACGCGCGCTCGAGTGGGTCAACCCGGCCAACACGATCTTCCTGGTGTCGAGCAAGTCGGGCACCACGCTGGAGACGACGGCCCTGTTCCGTCACTTCTGGTCGCGTGTCCAGGAGGTCGTGGATGAGCCCGGCGCCCACTTCAT
>JBFIOX010000069.1:0-10390 GCA_041610455.1 Gemmatimonadota bacterium | reverse complement strand
GCGATACGGCCTGCTCGCCCACCAGGCCGCCGTACTCGCCTACCACCTGTACGACGATGCGAGCACCGCGCGCCAAGCCGCCTCGGTCATCGCGTCGCTCTACGAGGCCTACCGCGCGGTGGGCGCGACCCTGGCGGAGATCAACCCCCTCATCGTGAACTCGGCGGGTGAGGTGAAGGCGATCGATGCCAAGATGAACATCGACGACAACGCGTTGTTTCGTTTGCCCGAGATCGAGTCGCTGCGCGATGGCGATGCCGAGAACGGCGCCGAACGACGCGCGCGGGAGGCGGGGCTCTCCTACGTGCAGCTGGAAGGCTCGGTGGGCTGCTGCGTGAACGGGGCGGGCCTCGCGATGGCCACCATGGATCTGGTGAAGTACTACGGCGGGGAGCCGGCCAACTTCCTCGACATCGGCGGATCTTCGAATCCCGACAAGGTGGTGGCGGCGCTCGAGCTCATCACCGAGGATCCCAACGTGCGCTCGATCCTGTTCAACATCTTCGGCGGCATCACGCGCTGCGATGACGTGGCCAACGGCATCGTGGAGGCGAGCCAGCGCATCGACATCGGCGTGCCGATCACGATTCGGTTGACGGGTACCAACGAGGAAGAGGCGGTGCGGATCCTGGAGAAGAACGGTTTTGAAGCGATGGTCGACATGGACCGCGCGGTCGAGGCGGCGGTCGGCCACGCCGAGGAATAGACGGAGCGCGCCATGGGCATCTTCATCAGTGAGGACACCAATCTCGTCGTCCAGGGCATCACGGGTCGGGACGGCTCGTTCCACGCGCGGCAGATGATCGAGTACGGCACACGGGTCGTGGCGGGCGTCACCCCGGGGAAGGGCGGGCAGAGGTTCGACGATCAGGTGCCGGTGTTCGATACCGTCGAGCGCGCCGTCGCCGAAACGGGGGCCGACACGAGCGTCATCTACGTGCCCGCCCGCTTCGCGGCCGATGCCATGTTCGAGGCGGCCGACGCCGGCATCTCGCTCATCGTGTGCATCACCGAGGGCGTCCCCGTCGCCGACATGCTGCGCGTGCTGCCGTACGTGCGCGAAAAGGGCGCGCGGCTCATCGGGCCGAACTGCCCCGGTCTCATCGTGCCGGGCCGCAGCAAGGTGGGAATCCTCCCGGGCCAGATCGTGCGGGAGGGGCCGGTGGGCATCGTGAGCCGCTCCGGCACCCTCACCTACGAGGTCATCTTTCAACTCACGCGCGCCGGGATCGGACAGTCGGCGTGCGTGGGGATCGGCGGCGACCCCCTCATCGGCACCGACTTCGTGGCGTGTCTCGAGGCATTCGAGAACGATCCGGACACGCGGGCCGTGGTCATGATCGGCGAGATCGGCGGTACGGACGAACAGGTGGCCGCCCGCTTCGTCGCCGATCACGTGAGTAAGCCCGTCGTGGGCTTCATTGCGGGCCAAACGGCGCCCCCGGGTCGACGGATGGGGCATGCGGGGGCGATCATATCGGGATCGGAGGGGACCGCGGACGAGAAGATGCGGGCTTTCCGAGAGCACGGTATCGGCGTGGCCGAGCGGCCGGCGGATATCGTGAGCCTGATCCGCGAGCGGATCTAGCGGTCGAGACGGGTAGCGCCCGTTGCTAGACGAATCGCGCGTGTCGGCCCCCAAGCGCCGGAGGCGGCGATGCACGTCAAGGATGTCATGACCCGCGAGGTGGTGACGGCCGACCCCGCCATGCCGCTGTCGGAGGTGGCGGACATCTTCGTGCGCGAGCGCCTGCGCGCGATCCCTGTCATCGACGAATCCGGACACGTCCTGGGCATGATCACGGACCGGCACGTCATGAGCCATTTCCTTCCCCTGCTGGAAGAGGCACCGGCGGGGGCCGAGATCTCCGAGCCCTGGATGCGCGAGGGGGAAGTCCGCGACCTCATGGAGCGCACCGTCATGTGCGTCAACGAGGACGAGTCGCTGGCCGACGTCGTCCGGCTGATGCTGGACAAGGAGATCGAGCGCCTTCCCGTGGTGCGCGAGGGTCAGCTCGTCGGCTTCCTCACGAGGGGTGACATCATCCGCAGACTCCTCCGCCGGTCCTCGCCCGAGAGCTGAGGAGCGCCGAGAACCCGAGACGGAGAGAAGTCGGTTCGACATGAACGACGATGGACAGACGCTCACGCTGGCGATCGTGAAGCCCGATGCGTTCGGGGCGGGGAAGGCGGGAAAGATCCTGGCCTCGCTCGAGGATGCGGGGTTCCGGATCCGGGGGGCGCGGGTGCTGCGACTCGGGAGGGCGGGCGCGGAGGCCTTCTACGCCGTGCACCGGGAGCGTCCGTTCTTCGCCTCCCTCGTCGCGTTCATGACCTCCGGTCCGTGCATGCCCGTGGCTCTGGAGCACCAGCGCGCGGTCCCGCATCTTCGGGACGTGATCGGCGCCACCGATCCGGCGGAGGCAGCGCCCGGAACGATCCGGGCCATGTTCGCGGAGAGCAAGGAGCGCAACGCGATCCACGCTTCCGATTCGGCCGAGAACGCGCGTCGCGAGCTGGCCTTCTTCTTCAACGAAGCGGACCTGATCGAAGCGCGCTGAAGGCGTTCCGACGAGACATGAGCGAAGATCTCCGTGTCGCGCTTTCCGACCTGCGCGGTGGGCCGGTCGACCGACATTGGCGCATCGAGGATCCGACCGCGCGGTTCGGCGCCCTTCCCCTCGCCGTCGCCCCCGTCGACATCGCCGTGCGCTTCTCGGGCAACCTCCGGGAGGGGGTGCGGGTGCGTGGCAAGATCACCTCGCGCGCCTCCGTCGAGTGCCGCCGCTGCCTCACCCCGGGCGAGGTGGCGATCGAAGCCGACCTGGACGCCTGGTTCCGTTCCCGGGAGCAGGTCACCTCGGGTGAGGAAGGGGTGTGGGGGTTCGACCCCGCGACCCGCGAAGTCGACGTCTCCGACGCGGTGCGCGAGGAGCTGTGGATGGCGCTCCCCGAGTATTCCGAGTGCGACGAGGAGTGCGTCGGGATGTGCGCGCACTGCGGGGCTCGGCTCGCCGAGGAGCCCTGCACCTGCGCCCCCCCGGAACCCGATCCGCGCTGGGCCGCCCTGCGCACGCCCCGAGGTTGACATTCATCCCCCGAATCCGCCACTTACTTCGTTCCCCACGCACCGTGCACGGCACTGTGAGCGTCGGGCGCCGGACGAGGCGACCAGGCACGGGCGGAGGGGACGGACACGTTGAGCGACACACGACTTGAAGACCCGGGTGAGGGAATATGGCGGTACCGAAGAAGCGCACGTCCAAGCAGCGCAAGCGCAAGCGGAGGACGCACTACAAGGCTCAGTCGGCCGCCCAGCAGGCCTGCCCCAAGTGCGGCGGACCGCGGCGCCCGCATCGGGTTTGCCCCACGTGTGGCCATTACGCCGATCGCGAGGTCGTCCAGATCAGCGAGCTTTGAACAGGGCGGACGCCCTTTCGGGCCCGCAGGCGCGGCGGCCTCGCCGGCGCGCGTGACGCCCCCGCTCCCCCCGACCCGCATCTCCCCGACGATCCGATCATGATACGCGTTGCCCTCGATGTGCTGGGAGGGGACGCCGCTCCCGAGGCCCCTCTGGAGGGGGCGCTGGCGGCGCTCGCCCGCTGGCCGGACGAGCTGTCCATCGCGCTGGTGGGGCCCGAGGCGCTGCTCGCGCCCCGCATGTCGGCGTTCCCCTCCGACCGCGTGGAGCTCATCGAGGCCGACCAGCGCATCGAGCCGAGCGAAGCGCCGGTCCTGGCGGTGAGGCGCAAGCCCGGGAGCACGATCGTTCGGGGGCTCGAGGCCGTGCGTGACGGGCGGGCCGACGCCTTCATCTCCGCGGGCTCGACGGGGGCGGTGATGGCGGCCTCGGTGCTCACCCTTGGCGTACTGCCGGGGGTCGACCGTCCACCCGTGGGGGCGCTCGTGCCCACCGAGCGGGGACGTGTCCTGGTGCTCGACGTGGGGGCGAACATCCACGTGCGACCGCACCAGCTGCATCAGTTCGCCCACCTGGGTTCGATCTACGTGCGGGCGTCGTTGGGCAAGCGGCGACCTCGAATCGGACTGCTGAACGTGGGAGAGGAGGAGCGCAAGGGAGACGAGTCCGCGGTGGCCGCGTACGCGCTCCTCTCCGACGATCCCGCCATCGACTTCGTCGGAAACGTCGAAGGGCATCAGATCATCGCCGGCGCGGTCGACGTGCTGGTGTGCGGAGGCTTCGTCGGGAACGTGCTGCTCAAGTTCTACGAGTCGATGGCTGGGTTCATCCTCGGGATCCTGAGGGGCTCCGGGGTCGCCGACGTCGCCGACGTCGCCGATCTGGATCGAATGCTGCGCTTCCTGGACTACGCGGAGGTGGGTGGCGCCCCTCTCCTCGGCGTCGATGGGGTCGTGGTGATCTGTCATGGGTCGTCGCCCCCCCGCGCGATCGAGAACGCGCTCAGGGCGGCCATCGACTCCGTGACCTCGGGAATGGTGGCCGAGATGCGGAGCGCTCTACGGGGGCTGCGTCCGGCGGGGGCGCGCGAGGGGGCCGAATCTTGAGCGGCGCGGCGCTGCTGCTGCCCGGACAGGGTTCGCAGTTCGTTGGGATGGGCCACGACCTCGCGCTGGCCTTCCCCGCGGTGCGCGAGCTGTACGAGCGGGCCGATGAGACGCTCGGGGTGGCGCTCAGCCGCATCTGCTGGGAGGGTCCCGAGGACTCTCTGACGGCGACCGAGAACGCCCAGCCCGCCATCCTGTTGCACAGCTACGCCGTCTGGACGCTCGTCGTCGAGACGGTCCGACCCGTCGCCGTGGCGGCCGGCCATTCGTTGGGCGAGTTCTCGGCGCACCTCATCGCGGGCACGTTCGGTTTCGAGGACGCGCTGCGCGTCGTGCGTCGGCGCGGCGAGCTGATGGCTGCTTCCGGGGCGGCTCGTCGGGGCGCCATGGCCGCGGTGCTGGGGCTCGAGCCCGAAGCCGTGGAGGCCCTCTGTCGCGAGGTGAGCGAGGGCACGGTGGTTCCGGCAAACCTCAACGCCCCCGGGCAAGTCGTGATCAGCGGGGACGCGGCGGCGGTCGCGGCCGCGTCGTACCGCGCGCAGCGGGCCGGCGCGCGCCGCGTCGTACCGCTCAACGTGAGCGGGGCGTTCCACTCGCCCTTGATGGGGCCGGCGGCCGAGGGACTCGAAGCGGCGCTCGCCGAGGCGCGGCTCGCCGATCCCGCGTTCCCGGTGATCGCCAACGCGAGCGCTGCGCCGGTTCGGACGGCCGACGAGGCCCGCGGGACGCTGATCCGGCAGCTCACCTCTCCGGTCCGGTGGGTCGAGACGGTGGCGCGCATGCGCGAGCACGGACCTTCGCGATGGCTCGAGCTGGGTCCCGGAAGCGTGCTGTCGGGCCTGCTCAAGCGAATCGACCGGGGGGCGACGGCGACTCCGATCGGGGATCCCGCCTCGGTGGAGGCCTGCTCGCGGGCGCCGAACGCGTCCGAGCGTGAACCCGAGTGAAGCGAGGAGGAAAGAAGCTCATGAGCGAGCTGGACGGACAGGTCGCCCTCGTGACGGGCGGCACGCGCGGCATCGGGCGGGCGATCGCCGAAGAGCTGGCGGCGGGCGGCGCGCACATCGCGGTGGTGGGCCGCTCCGAGCTGCGCGCCGCCGAGGTGGCGAGCGGCTTGCCGGGCTCGGGACACGGTGGGTTCGACTGCGATGTCGCGGACCCGGCGGCGTGCGCCTCGCTCGTCGAGCGGGTGAGCGAGAGCCTGGCCCCCCCCGACATCCTGATCAACAACGCCGGCATCACCAAGGACAACATCCTCGTCCGCATGAAGGACGAGGAGTGGAAGCAGGTGCTCGACACCAACGTTTCCGGCGCCTTCTACCTGACGCGCGCGGCGGCCCGAGCCATGATGAAACGCCGCAGCGGCGTCGTCGTAAACGTATCCAGCGTCGTGGCCTTGACGGGAAACCGCGGCCAGTCCAACTATGCGGCGGCCAAAGCCGCCCTCATCGCGCTCACCAAGAGCGTGGCGCTGGAGTTGGCGAGCCGAGGTGTGCGGGCCAACGTCGTGGCGCCCGGGTTCATCGACACGGACATGACGGCGGGCCTTCCCGAGGACGTGCGGGAGGCGATGTTGGCGAGGGTGCCCCTGGGCAGGCTCGGAGCCCCCGAGGAGATCGCCAAGGTGGTTCGCTTCCTGGTCGGTCCCGGGGCTTCGTACATCACGGGACAGGTCATCGTCGTGGACGGCGGGATGGTGACGTAGTGGATGGCGGGATGGTGGTGTAGGGGCGGAGCGCCCCACCAGGCCGGCCGGAGAGGCCGCGCGGAAAAACATTCGGGGGTCGGGGGTGCACGGCCCTGTCCCCGGTCTTGCAAGGAGAGCGCGCATGTCCGAGATCGCTTCGCGGGTGCGGGAGATCATCGCCCAAGAGCTGGGCGTCGAGCAGGAGAAGGTGACCGATGACGCGAACTTCGTCGAAGATCTGGGCGCCGATTCGCTGGACACGGTCGAGCTCGTGATGGCGTTCGAGGAGGAGTTCGGGATCGAGATCCCCGATGAGGACGCCGAGCAGATGCAGACGGTCGGACAGGCCATCAAGTATCTGAACGAGAAGGAGTGAGCGCCCTCCCCCCGAGACGTTCTTCATGACGAAACGTCGCGTCGCGATCACCGGGGTCGGGCTCGTCACGCCGGTCGGGCTCGACCCCGATTCCACCTGGGAGGCGCTGGTCGCCGGCGAGAGCGGTGCGGGTCCCATCACGCATTTCGATGCTTCGAATCAAGCCGTCCGCATCGCCTGCGAAGTCAAGGGGTTCGAGCCCGAGCGCTACATGGAGCCCAAAGAAGCGCGTCGCGCCGACCGCTTCCTCCAGTTCGCCATGGCCACCGCCGCCCAAGCCATGGAGCAGGCGGGGCTGAGCGAGGGCTTCGGCGACCTTCCCCCCGGTCGCGCCGGCGTGATCATCGGATCCGGCATCGGAGGTCTGCCGCTTCTCGAGGCGATGCACATCAAGATGCTCGAGCGGGGTCCCGACCGGGTGTCGCCCTTTTTCATACCGATGTTCATCGCCGATATGGCCGCCGGCATGGTGTCCATGCGCTACGGTGCGCAGGGACCGAACTACGCGACGGTATCGGCCTGCGCCTCGAGCGCGCACGCGCTCGGCCTGGCGTTTCGGTCGGTGCGGAACGACGAGGCCGACATCATGATCGCCGGCGGCACGGAGTCGACGGTCACGCCGCTCTGCGTAGCCGGGTTCGCCTCAATGAGGGCCATGTCGACCCGCAACGAAGACCCCGAGCGCGCCTCCCGACCGTTCGACGCCGACCGGGACGGCTTCGTCATGGGCGAAGGATCGGGCATGCTGATCCTCGAGGAGCTCGAGCACGCCCGGGCGCGCGGCGCCGAGATCGTGGCCGAGCTGGTCGGCTTCGGGCAGAGCGCGGACGCGTATCACATGACCGCGCCGGCGCCCGACGGCGCGGGCGCCGTCGCCGCCATGCGACACGCGCTCGAAGACGGCGGCATCGCGGTCGGGGAGGTGGCGTACATCAACGCCCACGGCACCTCCACGCCGGCCAACGACTCCTCGGAGACCGCCGCGGTGAAGCAAGTGTTCGGTGACCACGCCTACGAGCTGGTGATCGGCTCGACGAAGTCGATGACGGGGCACACCCTGGGGGCAGCGGGCGCGATCGAGGGGGCCATCTCCGCCCTGGTCTGCCAGCGGGGCGTCATCCCGCCCACGATCAACTTCGAGCGCCCCGACCCGGAGTGCGATCTTGAATACGCGCACGGCGGTGCGATCCGCCGGCCGGTCGGCGTGGCTCTCTCGAACTCCTTCGGCTTCGGAGGCCACAACGTGTGTCTCGCCATCAAACGCTGGGACGGATCATGAGCGCGCGGCGCGTACTCATGTTGATGGGCTCGGAGTCGGACATGCCGACGATGGAGAAGGGCGCCGCGATTCTGCGGGAGCACGGGGTCGAGGTGCAGGTCGAGGTCAGCTCGGCGCACCGCCAGCCCGTGCGCACGGCCGAGCTCGCGGCAGGCGCCGCCGAGGCGGGCTTCTCCCTGGTCATCTGTGGCGCGGGGTTGTCGGCGGCCCTTCCGGGCGTCGTCGCCGCGCACACCCGCCTTCCCGTGATCGGCGTGCCCATCTCGGCCGGAACCCTGGGTGGCCTCGACGCGCTGCTCTCGATCGCCCAGATGCCGCCCGGCGTCCCCGTGGCGGCCGTGGGGATCGACAACGCGAAGAACGCAGCGCACCTGGCGCTGCGCATCCTCGACGCCGCCGGAGGCTGACGGAGGCCGGGCGCTTCCCGGACCGCCCCATGCGCATCGGCGTAGGATACGACTCGCACCGCTTCGACGAGGCGCGCACCCTCGTGCTCGGCGGCGTGCGGATCCCGGATGCCCCGGGCCTGGCCGGTCATTCCGACGGGGACGCGGTCGCCCACGCCATCACCGATGCGTTGCTCGGAGCCTCGGGACTGGGGGACATCGGGCGGTTGTTCCCGAATACCGACGCGGCCTACGAGGGGGCCGACTCGCTCGTCATGCTCGCGGAGGCGGTCCGCCGGCTCGAATCGGAGAACTACCAGGTCGTGAATGTCGATGTCACGGTGGTCGCGGAACATCCCCCCATCGGTGTGCACGCCCCACTGATGCGGGAACGTCTGGCGGCCGTGCTGCACGCACGCCCCGCCGCGGTGTCGATCAAGGGCAAGTCGAACGAGGGCATGGGCTGGATCGGGCGTGGCGAGGGGCTGGCGGTGATCGCCGTCGCCTCGATCGACCAGATCGATGACATCGACGCTCTCCACGCCAGCGTTCGCTCGGGCGGTGGTTGAGCTCCAGGAGCTCCAGCGCTTCGTCGAGCTGCTGACGGGGTTGCCGCCCGCCGCGGCGTATGCGCTCATCGCCGCGGGTTCGGCGATCGAGAACATCTTCCCTCCCGTGCCCTCCGACACGTTCGTGGTGCTGGGGGCGGTGCTGTCCGACCGCGGCGGTCTGGAGCCGACGACGGTCCTGCTGTGCGCCTGGCTCGCCAATCTGGCCGGCGCGATGGCGGTGTACGGGATCGCACGGAAGCGAGGTCCCTCGCTCTTCCACGAGGGGTGGGGGCGGCGGCTCCTGCGTCCGCACCAGTTCGCTCGCGTCACGATCTTCTACGAGCGCTGGGGGCTATGGGCGATCTTCTTCTCGCGGTTCCTCCCGGTGCTGCGCGTGGTCATCCCCACCTTCGCCGGATTCGCCGGCCTTGGGGTCGTGCGGACGGCGATCCCCGTAGCCACCGCGTCCCTGTTGTGGAATGGGGTCCTCCTGGCGGCGGGCATCTTGGCCTCGCGCAACGTGGGTCGCATCCTCCGCCTGGTCGGTGCGGCCAACGTGTGGCTGCTCGTGCTCGCGGCGCTTTTCTTCGCTGCCATCGTGCTGTGGTGGATCCGGAGCCGACGGGAGGAGCGCGGCGAGCCCCAGACCGATGTGGCGGCCCCGGCGGAGCGGCCGGCGCCGGACGAGGCGCCCGAAGCGGGCCGGCAGGAGCGGAGCGGGGGCCATGACGAGTGAGGCCGAGAGCCACCCCAGCTACCATCTCGAGGCCTTCCGGGATCACCTGAGCGTGGAGCGCGGGCTCTCGCCCCGCACCGTCGATGCCTACCTGCGTGACGTGGGGCGCTTGGCGCGGTTCGCGACGGAGCGGGGGGTCGAGGTCCCCGACGGCATCGGTTACGCCCTCCTGCGCGATTACGTCGCCGATCTGGCGGACACGGGTCGAGCGGCCTCCACCGTGGCGCGCGCGATCTCCTCGCTGCGCGGATACTTCGGCTTCCTGGTCGAAGATGGTCTGATCGCGGATGATCCGAGTGAGCCGCTGGAATCACCCCGCAGGGGACGGCCCCTCCCCGACGTCCTCTCGGTGGCCGAGATCGAGGGCCTCCTCGAAGCCATCGGCGTGAACGACCAGGCGGCGTTCCGCGATCGCGCCATTCTGGAGGTGCTGTACGGCTGCGGGCTGCGCGTCTCGGAGCTGTGCGCCCTGCGGGTTCGCGATCTCGATCTCGAGGAGGGCTGGACGCGCGTGCTGGGGAAGGGCGCCAAGGAGCGGCTGGTGCCGCTCGGCGCGGATGCGCGTCTCGCGGTGCGCCGATACCTTCGGGAACTGAGGCCGCGGCTCGACCGGGGTCGCTCGCGGGGCTGCCTCTTTCTCAACCACCGGGGGGGTCCGCTGAGTCGGATGGGGGTGTGGAAGATCTTGAGGCGCTACGTGGAGCGAACCGGCATCTCCAAGCGCGTGACGCCTCATACCCTGCGCCACAGCTTCGCGACGCACCTGCTGGAAGGAGGGGCCGATCTGGCGTCCGTCCAGGAGATGCTGGGACATGCGGACATCTCGACCACCGAGATCTACACGCACG
>JBFIOX010000068.1:0-10397 GCA_041610455.1 Gemmatimonadota bacterium | reverse complement strand
GGAGGGCTCCGCGTCGGACCGCCCGGCGTCCGGGAAGGCGTTCGACGGCATGGGGAACGTTATGAGCGGCTCGGTCGGGCGGTCAATCGGAGCCCGCTGGCTGCGCGGAGTCGGGCGCGTCGGGGCTGCGCCGTCGCGAGGCAGTCCATACCGGGACTGCATGACCTTGCGAAGGCTCGCGGACCTCACTTGGGAAGAGGCCAGGGCGCTCGATCGGGCGCGCGCGGTGGCGATCCTGCCCACCGGCGCCACCGAAGCGCACGGCCCCCATCTGCCGCTCGGCACGGACGTGACCATCGCCGAGGCCATGGCCGAGGAGGGGGGTCGCAGGCTGGCGGGACGCGGTCTCGACGTCGTTTTGATGCCGCCCCTCGCCTACACGCCGGCCCGGTTCGCCGCCGCTTTCCCCGGCACCATCGATCTGGAGCCCCACACGCTCGCGGCCACGGTCGTGGACATCGCCACGAGCCTCCACCGCGCCGGCGTGGGGGCCCTGGTCATCGCCAACTCCCACTTCGATCCGGCCCACCTCGAGGCGCTTCACGCCGCCACCGACGTGGTGCGCGAGCGCGGGCTCATGCACGTGGTCTTCCCCGACGTCACCCGCCGTCCGTGGGGCGGGCGTCTCACCGACGAGTTCAAGAGCGGCGCCTGCCACGCGGGCCGCTACGAGGGCTCGATCGTGCTCGCCCGGACCCCGGAAAAGGTGCGCCGCGCGCTGATGGCCGAGCTCGCGCCCAACCCGGTCTCCCTGTCGGAAGCCATCGGCGAGGGCGCCACCAGCTTCGAGGAGGCGGGCGGGGCGCGCGCCTACTTCGGCTACCCGGCCGAGGCGACGGAGGAGGAGGGGGAGGCGACCATCGCGGTGCTGGGGCAGATCCTCGCCGATGCGGTCTTCGAAGCGCTCGATCTGGCGTCCGAGGGGGAGGGCGCATGACCGCCGAGGGACGGGGCGCGGTCATCACCGGAGGCGGTCGCGGCATCGGCGCCGCGGTGGCGCGTGCCCTGGCCGAGCGCGGGGCCCGCGTTGTCGTGACGGCGCGCAGCATGGCCGAGATCGAGGCGGTGGCGACGGCGCTCGAGACCGGGGGAGCGGACGCCTGGGCCGTGCGCTGCGATGTGTCGGACCCGGCCAGCATCGGGCGGTTGTTCGCGGAGGCGACCGAGCGCCTCGGCGCCGTCGACATCCTCGTCAACAACGCCGGCACCGCGAGCGCCGCTCCGATCCACAAGCTCGGGCTCGAGGAGTGGACCCGCCTCTGGACGGTGAACGCCACCGGCGCGTTCTTGTGCGCCAAGGAGGTCCTGCCGGGCATGATGGAGCGCGGCTGGGGGCGCATCGTGAACGTGGCCTCCATCGCCGCGTTGCGCGGTGCGCGCTACATCGCCGGCTACGCGGCCTCCAAGCACGCGCTGCTCGGGTTCACCCGCTCGGCCGCGGCCGAGGTGGCCGAGGCGGGGATCACCGTGAACGCGGTGTGTCCGGGATACGTGGACACTCCCATGACCGAGGCGTCGATCGCCAACATCGTGAGCAAGACCGGGATCAGCGAGGAGCGCGCGCTCGACGCGATCCTCTCGGCCTCCCCGCAGCACCGGCTCATCGCGCCCGAGGAAGTGGCGGCGGCCGTCGCCTTCCTGTGCGACGAGCACGCACGCGGCATCAACGGACAGACGATCGTGCTCGACGGGGGCGCGCTCGGGATGGTGGGACCGTGACCGACCCGGATGCTAAGTTCCGCATCGTCAACCCGACCTCTCTCGGCGAGCCCAAGGGGTGGAACAACGGGCTCGTGTGGGAGGGCCCGGGGCGGCTCCTGTTCGTGGCCGGACAGACGGCGCGCGGCCCCTCGGGGCGCGTCGAGTCGGCCGATTTCGTGGAGCAGTTCGGGGTAGCGCTCGACCGGGTGCTCCGCGTGGTCCGCGAGGCGGGGGGAGATGCGGCCCACATCGGCCGTATGACCGTCTACGTCACCGACCTCGACGCGTACCTGGCCTCGCGGGTCGCGTTGGGCGAGACGTATCGCGGCCGGATGGGTCGACATTATCCGGCCATGTCCCTGGTGGAGGTGCAAGGTCTGGTCGATCCCGGCGCGCTGGTCGAGATCGAAGCGACCGCCGTGCTCCCTCCCGAACTTTGAACGACGGAAGGACGTGACCGTGGCGCTCGCTCCCGCCTCGTTTCTCTACGCGCACGACGCGGACACCGCGGTCGCGACCATCACGCTCAACAGGCCCGGGCGGCTCAACGCGCTCACGTTCGAGGTGTACGACGAGCTGCGGAACACGTTCCGGGCGCTCGACCGCGAGCCCGGCGTGCGCGCCATCGTGATCACGGGCGCGGGCCGGGCGTTCTGCTCGGGAGGCGACGTCGAGGACATCATCGGGCGGCTGTTCGAGCGCGATGCCGAGGGACTTCTCGAGTTCACGCGCATGACCTGCGACCTCATCTCGGCCATCGTCGAGTGCCGGCGACCCGTGGTGGCGGCGCTCAACGGGACGGTGGCCGGCGCCGGCGCGGTGATCGCCACCGCCTGCGACATGCGGATCGGCGCAGAGTCGGCCAAGATCGCCTACCTGTTCACGAAGGTGGGGCTCTCGGGCGCCGACATGGGCGCCTCGTGGCTCCTGCCACGCATCGTGGGGCTGGGCCGCGCCACCGAGCTGCTCATGACGGGCGACTTCATCTCGGCGCAGGAGGCGCACCGGATCGGTCTGTACAATCGTGTCGTCCCCGATGGCACGGCCCTGGACGAGGCGAGCGCGCTGGCCGCACGGCTGGCCGCCGGCCCCTCGGAGGCCCTGGCCGTGACCAAGCGGGCTCTGGCCGAGGAGGCCCACATGACGCTCGCCGATGCGCTGGAGGCCGAAGCCCGCGCCCAGGCCGTTTGCATGGAAGACCCGAACTTCCGCGAGGCGTACGAGGCGTTCGTCGCCAAGCGGCCCCCCGTGTTCCGATGATCGACTTCGAGGCCGTCAGGCCGCTGCTCGAGCCGGCACACATGGAGCTGGGAGATCGGGTCGGAAAGTTCGCCGCCCGCGAGCTGCTCGGTCTGGCCTACTTCGACGACGACGACGCGGCCCGGCGCCGGGCACGCAAGCTGTGCAAGTTGCTGGGAGACGGAGGCTGGCTCGAGCCGATCCGCGCCCAGAACTACCGCGCCTGCTGCGTGGTCCGAGAGACGCTGGCCTGCTACTCGCCGCTCGCCGATGCCGTGTTCGCGCTGCAGGCGCTGGGCTCCACCCCCCTGGCGCTGGCGGGCGATGCGGGTCAGAGGAGCCGCTGGCTGGAGCCCGCCCTCCAGGGCGAGGCCGTGGCTGCCTTCGCCATGACCGAGCCCGAGGCCGGCTCCGACGTGGCGGGTATGAAGTCCACGGCGGTGCGCGATGGACCCGAATACGTGCTCAACGGGATCAAGACGTTCATTTCGAACGCCGGTATCGCCGATTTCTACCTGCTCTTCGCGCGCACCGAGCCCGACGAGGGATCGCGGGGCATCTCGGCCTTCATCCTCCCGGCCGATGCCCCCGGATTCCGCTTCGTGCGTCCCCTCGTGATGGCCGATCCCCATCCGCTGGGCGAGATCGCGCTCGAAGACTGCCGCATCCCGGCGGCCAACCGCATCGGGCCCGAGGGCGACGGGTTCAAGCTCGGGATGGCCACGCTCGACCGTCTGCGCCCCACGGTGGGCGCCGCGGCCTGCGGCATGGCGGGCCGGGCGCTCCACGAGGCGCTCGCGCACTCGCTGTCGCGCCGGCAGTTCGGTCAGCCGCTGGCCGAGTTCCAGATCATCCAGGAGAAGCTGGGCCGCATGGCCACCGACCTCACGGCGGCGCGCCTGCTCGTGTACCGGGCCGCCTGGCAGCGGGACCAGGGGGCGGACCGCACGGACCTCGAGGCGGCCATGGCCAAGTCGTTCGCCACCGAGACGGCCCAGATGGTGGTGGACGAGGCCGTCCAGATCCTCGGGGGGCGCGGCGTGCTGGCCGACCACCCGGTCGATCGTCTGTACCGCTCGGTGCGGGCCCTCCGCATCTACGAGGGCGCGACCGAGATCCAGCGGCTCATCGTGGCCGGCCACCTCATCGAGCGCCGACGGGCCGCCGAGGCGGCGGACGCGGAGTGACGCGCGGCCTCGCATGAACGTCGTGTGCGTCGGCGGCGGCCCCGCCGGGCTCTACTTCTCCATCCTCATGAAGTTGGCCGACCCGGGGCACGACATCCTCGTACTGGAGCGCAACAAGCCCGGCGACACGTACGGCTTCGGGGTCGTGTTCTCGGACGCGACGCTCGAGGAGCTGGCGATGGCGGACCCCGCGAGCTTCGCGGCGATCACGCAGAGCTTCTACCGCTGGGACGACATCGACATCCACTACCGGGGCAGGCGGCTCTCCTCCACCGGTCACGGGTTCAGCGGGCTCGAGCGCACCCGGCTCCTCGAGATCCTCGAGGCCCGGTGCGACGAGCTGGGAGTCGAGATCCGGCACGGCGTCGAGGTCGAGGGGTCGCGGCCCCACCCCGAGGCCGACCTCGTGGTCGCTTCCGACGGCGTCAACAGCGCCGTGCGCGCCGCCCACGCGGCATCGTTCGGCCCCCACATCGACGAGCGGCCCAACCGCTTCGTGTGGCTGGGGACGTCGAAGCCCTTCCCCGCCTTCACCTTCTATTTCAAGGACACACCGGCCGGACTGTGGCGCGTGCACGCCTACCAGTACCGCGCCGACCCGGCGGCGCCCGGCTCTGCCATCTCCACGTTCATCGTCGAGTGCACGGAGGAGACCTGGCGCGCGTCCGGGATGGACGGCGCGGAGGAGGCCGAGACGGTGGCCTACCTGGAGTCCCTCTTCTCCGATGAGCTGGACGGACACCCGCTCATCCCGAACCGCTCCGTGTGGCGCCGCTTTCCGACGGTCAAGAACGCGTCGTGGCGGCACGAGAACGTGGTGCTGATCGGCGACGCCGCGCACACCGCGCACTTCTCCATCGGCTCCGGTACCCGGCTGGCGATGATCGACGCCATCGCGCTGCGGGAAGCGTTGGTGGCTCACGGCGGGCGGGTGCCGCCCGCGCTCGCGGCCTACGAGGAGGCGCGGCGGCCCGACGTCGAGAGCCTGCAGCGCGCGGCCCAGGCGAGCCTCGAATGGTTCGAGGGCACCGAACGGTTCATGCGCACCGCGCCCCTCCAGTTCGCCTTCAACCTCCTCACTCGCAGCCTGCGCATCACCCACTCGAACCTGGCCGTGCGCGATCCGGAGTTCACCGCCGAGGTCGACGCCTGGTTCGCAAGCAAGGCCGCGGAGCAGGTGGCGGGCCGCCCGGCCGAACCCGGGGTCGCGGCCGGGGCGCGAGGCACGACGGGGGTCGCGGCCGGAGCGGCCCCGGCGCCGGTGGGGGGGCCAGAACCCGTCGCCGCGCCGCGTGCGCCGCGCCCCCCTCTCCTCCAACCGTTCCGGCTGCGCGACCTGGTGTTGGCGAACCGGGTCGTCGTCTCGGCCATGTGCCAGTACTCGGCGGAGGACGGCACGCCCGACGACTGGCACCTCGTGCACCTGGGCAGCCGCGCCATGGGGGGCGCCGGGCTCGTGATGTCGGAGATGACCGACGTGAGCCGCGAGGGGCGTATCTCGCCCGGCTGCACGGGCATGTACCGGCCCGAGCACGTGGAGGCGTGGCGCCGGATCGTCGATTTCGTGCACCGCCACACCGACGCCAAGATCGGCATGCAGCTGGGGCACGCGGGGCGGAAGGCCGCCACCAAGCTCTCGTGGGAGGGCGACAACGAGCCCCTCGAATCGGGCGGCTGGCCCAGCATGTCGGCCTCGCCCATCCCGTGGTTCGAGCACAGCCCGGTGCCGCGCGAGATGACCCGCGCCGACATGGACCGGGTAGTGGAGGAGTACGCACGGGCGACCGAGATGTCGGTCGAGGCCGGGTTCGACCTGGTCGAGATCCACTTCGCGCACGGATACCTGCTGGCGAGCTTCATCTCGCCGCTCACCAACCGGCGCACCGACGAGTACGGGGGCTCGCTCGAGAACCGGCTCCGCTTCCCGCTCGAGGTGTTCGGCGCCGTGCGCGCGGCGTGGCCCGACGAGCGGCCCGTCTCGATCCGCATCTCGGCCGTCGATTGGGCGCCGGGCGGCATGGACGCGGACGGGGCGGTCGAGGTGGCGCGGCGGCTCGCCGCGGCCGGGGTCGACATCATCGACGTGTCGGCGGGGCAGACGGTGCCCGACCAGAAGCCCGTCTACGGACGTCAGTTCCAGACCCCGTTCTCCGACCGGATCCGGCACGAGGTCGAGATCGCCACCATGGCGGTCGGCAACATCTCATCCTTCATGGATGTGAACACGATCCTGGCGGCCGGCCGCGCCGACCTGTGCTGCCTGGCGCGGGCGCACCTGTGGGAGCCCTATTGGACGCGCCACGCGGCGTACGTCTGCGGGGCGCCCCTCCCCTGGCCGCCCCCGTATTCGACGCTGGACGGATACACCCCGAGATTCGAGTGGGGATATTGACGCGCCGGGGCGTGGGCGCCGCACCGGAAGGCACCGAGCCGAGTCGACCGTGAGCCACGACAAATACCTGACCTATTCGAGCTATCTCAAGCTCGACGCGCTGCTCTCCCTGCAGGAGGAGCGCTCGGGCCTCGAGGGCGGCGAGCCCGAGCACGACGAGATGCTCTTCATCGTGATCCACCAGGTGTACGAGCTGTGGTTCAAGCAGCTGCTGCACGAGCTCGACTTCGCGTGCCGCTTGATGGCCGAGGACGATCTCGCGCGGCTCCTGCACACGATGAAGCGCGTGCTCACCATCCTGAAGGTGCTGGTGGCACAGCTCGACATCCTCGAGACCATGCGTCCCGATGATTTTCTCGCCTTCCGCCAGCGGCTCGAGGAGGCGAGCGGACTCCAGTCGTTCCAGTTCCGCGAGCTTGAGTGCACCCTGGGGCTCAAGCGGCCCGAAGTGCTCGAGCGCTACCCGCCGGGCAGCGAGGCGCGGGCGCGCGTCGAGCGGCGCCTGGGCCAACCCTCCGTGTGGGACGCCTTCCTGCGCTTGCTCGGGGCCCGCGGCTACGAGATCCCGGCGTCCCTCGTGTCTGGCCACCCCACGCGCTCGACGGCCCCCTCGGACGAGGTCCAGCGGGCCCTCATCCGGCTGTACCGCGAGGATGCGGAGCTGGTGCCGCTGTGCGAGCGCCTCGTCGACCTGGACGAGGGGATGCAGGAGTGGCGCTACCGGCACGTGAAGATGGTGGAGCGCACGATCGGGGCGAAGCCGGGGACGGGCGGCACGACGGGCGCCTCCTACCTGCACCGCTCGCTCAACCAGCCGGTTTTCCCCGATCTGTGGGCCATCCGGACGGCCCTGTGACGGGGCGATCGCCCGCGGCGGTGCGGGGTCCGCTCACCCCCGAGTCGCTGTACGAGGAGCCCAACGCGCTCGCGCCGTCCTACGCCCGCTTCCGCGTGGACGAGCGACTGCTGCTCACGGGACACTCGCACCAGGCGTGGCCGGACTGCGGCTTCGACGGACAGAAGCGCGCCTGGGAGGACGCCGCCCGGCTGGTGGACGACAAGTGGGACGAGGCGTTCGCGCGCGCCGACCGCGTGCGGCGGGGCTTCGCGCGGCTCCTGGGCGACGGTGCGCGACCGGACGACGGCGATTACGCGCTGGGCGTCAACACGCACGAGCTGGTCGTCCGCTTCCTCTCCGCCCTGCCGCTGGCGCGCCGGCCGCGGCTCGTGACGACGACGGGGGAGTTCCATTCGATCCGCCGCCAGCTGGCGCGGCTCGAGGAGGAGGGGATCGAGGTCGTCCGGGTGGCGGTCGACCCCGTGGGGTCGCTGGCCGCCCGGGTCGCGGCCGCGGTCGACGACCGCACCGCCGCGGCGCTGGTCTCGTGCGTCCTGTTCCGCGACGCCCGGATCGTGCCCGGGCTGGCGGCGGTGGAAGCCGCGTGCGAGCGGGCGGGGGCGGCGACGCTCATCGATGCCTACCACGCCCTGGACGCGATCCCCTTCTCGCTCGCGGCCGAGGGACTGCGCCGGTCCTTCGTCGTCGGCGGCGGCTACAAGTACTGCCAGCTGGGCGAGGGAAACTGCTTTCTCCGCGTGCCGCCCGGCTGCGAGCGGCGTCCGGCGATCACGGGCTGGTTCGCCGAGTTCACGGCGCTCGCAGAGCCGGACCGCCCGGACCAGGTAGCGTACGGCGCCGGCGCCGACCGCTTCGCGGGGAGCACCTACGACCCGACGAGCCACTATCGGGCCGCCGAGGTGTTCGACTTCTTCGATGCGCGCGGCCTCACGCCCTCGTTCCTGAGGACGGTGAGCCGACACCAGGTGGAAGTGCTGGCGCGGGGGTTCGACGACCTCGACCTCGACCCCGCGGTGATCGACCGCGATCGCGCCACGCCACTCGAGGACATCGGCGGCTTCCTGGCCCTGCGGTCACCGCGCGCCGCCGCGATCCAGGCCGTGCTAAAGACGCGGGGCGTCTGGACGGACCACCGCGAGGACCTGCTCAGGCTGGGGCCGGCCCCCTACCTGTGCGACCGTCAGCTGCGCGACGCGCTCCAGGCCCTTTCGGAGGTGGTGGCGGCCCTGCGCTGAGCCGGCTGAAACTCCCCATCCTCCACCCTCGTCTTTCACAAGCGTCCGAGGTCGGACGTTCTTCACTGGACCAAGGAAGCATCGTTCCTTGCCAAGGAGGATACGAGCGGGTTTTCGAATAGATAGGAGGCGCGCATGTTCGCCCGACGTTGGCGGCGCAAGAATCGCGCGTACGTGATCCTCAGCCGGATCTGCTGAGTACCCCCAGCGACCGGTTGAGCCCCGTCGGCGGAGCGCGGTGGAAAGGGCACTACAGAACGCGTTTTCGGCATCCTGAGCGCGTTCGCCCGGACCCCGTCGCGACGCCGGCGGGTTTTTTTTCGCCTCGCCCGGCTCGGCGGGGGGCCGGCGGTCAGCGCGAGGCCCGCCGGGCCCAGTCCAGGTCCTCGGGCGTGTCGATCCCGCGGATGGCGCGGCGCACGTCTTCGGGGTCGCCCAGCTCGGCGGCTTCGGCGCGCCGCACGAGGAGACGCTCCAGCAGCCCCGTTACGCTCCGCCCACCCGACTCCGCTTCGGGCGCGGCCAGGTAGTCGGCGGCGCCCGCCCCGACGCGCCGCCGATACGCCGCGCACAGCGGCTGGTCGCGTCCCTCGACGTGCGGGACGACCGCGTCGACCCCCGGGGTCTCGCGCAGCAGGGTGAGGAGCTTCGTCACGAGCGCGGGCGACACGAAGGGCAGGTCTCCGGACAGCACGATCGCGTGGGTCTCGCGGGCCGCCGTGAGACCGCCCGCCAGACCCGCCACGGGACCCTGGTCGGGCACCGGATCGGGGAGCAGGCGCACGGCGCGGGAGCCGGAGGTGAACGAGCGGGCCCCCTCCGCACAGGGGTGCGCCGCGGCATCGGCGGTCCAGCCGGTCCGCTCGAGGAGCGCGGCGAACGGCGCGGGGTCGCGGACAGACACCATCACGTCGTCGAGGGCGGCCGTCGCCTCGAGCAGTCGCTCGAGCACCGTGCGACCGCCGATCTCGACGAACGGCTTGGGCTGCCCCAGGCGACGCGAGCGCCCTCCCGCCAGGATGACGGCGGAGGCGCGCTCGGTGCTCCTCACCGGCTGGCCGGCGCGCCCAGCGCGTCCAGCAGCCGGGACACCTGGCGCCCGATCTCATCGCGGATGGCCCGGAACTCCGCGGGCGGGAGCCCCTTCGGGTCGGGGATCTGCCAATCCTCGCGGCGCCGCGCGGGGACGTGCGGGCAGGCGTCCCCGCAGCCCATGGTGACCACCGCGTCGTAGGGCCCCTCGGGCACCTCGTCCAGACCCTCGGAGCGGTGCGCCCCCATGTCGTAACCGAGCTCGGACATGGCCGCGATCGCGCCCGGGTCGACGACCCCCGAGGGCCGGGAGCCGGCGCTGAGCGCCTGCACCCGCTTGCCCCCTTGCATGCGGGCGAAGGCCTCGGCCATCTGGCTGCGGCACGAGTTCTCCACGCATACGAACAGGAGTTTGAGCTCGGCGGCGCTCACGAGAGGGCGTCTTCGAGCAGGGCCACCACCTCGTCCCGATCGTATTGCTGGGCCCACTCCAGCGGCGTCCCGTCGAAGCGCTCGTCGCGCACGGTCGGGTCGGCGCCGTGCCGGAGCAGCAGCCGCACCACATCGGCGGCCCCGTAACTCGCGGCGGGGTGGAGCGGAGCGAGGCGGTTGTCCCACCACTCGACGATCCCGTTCGGGTCGGCACCGCGGGCCAGCAGCCAGCCGACGGCGTCGGCCTGCCCGCCCTCGGCCGCGAAATGGAGCAGGCGTCCATACGGCTCCCCGGCCTGCAAGGCCCCCGGCTGCCCCTC
>JBFIOX010000067.1:0-10403 GCA_041610455.1 Gemmatimonadota bacterium | reverse complement strand
GGTCGGCCGAGCCGGCCGCTTCACGGAAGCGAGGGGAGGATGGGCGAAGGGGCGCTCTGGCAGGCGTATCGAAGCGGGCAAGATCTGTCCACGCGGGACCGGATCCTCTCATCGCATCTCGGTCTCGTGCATCACGTGGCCAAGCGGCTCAAGCGACGCCTGACGAGTCAGGTCGAATACCGCGACCTCCTCGGTTCGGGCACGATCGGCCTCATGCAAGCCATCGAGAGCTACGATCCCCGGCGCGGGATCGCGTTCAGCACGTTCGCCGTACCGAGAATCCGAGGGGCGATCCTGGACGAGCTGCGGCGCCGCGATCACGTGCCTCGCTCCACCCGAGAAAAGCAGAGTGCGCTTCGCGATGCGGCCGAAGAGCTGCGTCAGAACCTGGGAGGCGAGCCCAGCCCGTGCGAGCTGGCGGCGGCGCTCGGACTCGATCCCGAGCGACTGCAGGCGTGGCGAACCGAGGTGCGCACGACCGAGATCGTATCCCTCGATCGCCCCGCCCGGCGTCCGAGCGACGATGTGCCCGGTGAGCTGGCGGCGGTGATCCCGTCCGAAGAGACGTCGGCGGAGGAGCGGCTCGAGCGCGCCGAGCTGGTCGACCGAATCGCGGCCGTGCTGGAGACGCTCCCCGAGCGCGAACGTCTGGTGCTCACGCTCTACTACTACGAGGACCTCAAGCTTCGCGAGATCGGGGAGCTGCTCGGCGTCACCGAGTCCCGCATCTCGCAGATCCACTCTGCCGCTCTCGACAAGCTCCGGCGGGATCTCACGCGCCCGGCTCCATCGAACGGCGGACCCGGCCTCGCAACCCCATGACCAGAACCTGGGCCCCGCGCGAAGCGATGGACGACTGGGCTCCTGTCCTCGTCGATGCTTTCGAGACCGAGGCTCGCCAGCTCCGCACCGTCGCCGCCATCTTGCGCCGCCCTCGCGTCGACGCCCGCGGGGAGGGTGCTCCCCAAAATTGGGTCTACGCGCTCCAACGGGTCCTTCTCACGCTCGAAGAGGCTCGCAAGCGTCGTCGGGCGCTCCAGACCGCACTGCTGGGACGCGGAATGGCCGTGTGGCGGGATGCGTCGCCACCCGTGCGCGCGTCACGCGACCGCCTGCTCGCCGTCGGTCGCGAGGTGGAGCGAGAGCTGTCGCGCGCGCGTCGTGCTCGCGACCAGGTTCTCTGCCAGCCCGATCAGGAGCCTGAACCCGCCAGGTAGGCTTCCAGGTCCTCGGCCGGCAGGGGCGGACCGATGTAGCGTCCCTGCGCCAGATCGCACCCGTGCGAGCGGAGGAAGGCGAGCTGATCCGCGTTCTCCACGCCCTCTCCGATGACGCGGATCCCGAACCCGTGGGCCATGCGAATGATCATCTTGACGAGCTCGGCGTCGGATGCGTTGTCAGGGAGTCCGCGCACGAACAGCCGATCGATCTTCAAGGCGTCGAAAGGTCCGCGCTTCAGATAGGAGATCGCCGTGCGGGTGATGCCGAAATCGTCGATCGCCAATCGGAACCCGGCGGCGCGCAGTTCTTCGAGGGTCGCATGAACGCGCGCATCGTCCACCGACAGAACGCGCTCGTTCAGCTCGAGCACGAGCGACTCGGGCGGGAGGGCGGCCTCCTCACATAGCCGTTCGAGGGCGGTCGCCAGTTCATCCGCTCCGAGGCCCGGCAGCGAGAGGTTGATCGCCACCCAGGTCGGCCCCCGCCCGCGCTCGCGCCATGCCCCCAGCTGTCGGCAGACGTCGGCGGCAACCCACCCATCGATGGCCGTTATGAGATCGAGCCGCTCGGCCAGCGGGATGAAGCGGAGAGGGGGAACCTCCCCGAACAGCGCGTCGGTCCAGCGCAGCAGCGCCTCGGCGCCGGTCGCCATCCCGGACTCGAGGTCCATGATCGGCTGGTAGTGCAGTCGGAAGGTCCCTCGCGCGAGCGCCTCCTCCAGCGCCTTGCCGAGGGGGCGCTGGCCCGGGACCCCGCCCAACGCCGTGGTGATCGATCGGCCCAGGTCCCGCGCATCGAGCGGGCGCACCATGACGTCGTGCGCGCCGGCCTGTCGAGCCGAGGTTTGCACCCCGTCGCCACGGTCCGCCAGCACGATGACCGGAGTGCCCGGGGCGGCTCGGAGCAGCAGTCGCAGCGCCCGCAGGGTCGTCGCTTCGCACTCGAGCGCCTCGAGAAAGAAGATCGCGGGCGGCGGGCTGAGCGGCCGGGTGAGCGAGGCGACGCCGCCGCCCAGAACGGACACATCCAGTCCGGTGGATGCCAACGCGTCCAGCTCGTCCGCTGAGGGATGCTCACCGAGGGTGACGAACACCGCGCGCTGCCCTCGGCCGCCAGAGGTCATGTCGGGTGAGATCAGGGCTCGAGCGATTCCGCAGGAGCGCCGTCGCCTACGCGCGGTCGCGCAGTTCGGTCGCCCCTCTCGTCTGTCGCCCCGCGGCCGGCCGCCGCCGAGGCAGCCGCCACCGGAACCGTGAAATGAAAGCGCGCCCCGCCCAGCTCGGAGTCCGACACCCCGATCTCGCCTCCGTGCAACGCCACGATCTCGCGCGCCAGGTAGAGCCCGAGCCCCAGCCCGCTATTCGCTTCGCGTCCGCACGGCCCCTGTCGCAGAGACTGGAAGATCAACTCGCGATCGCCCGTCTCGACCCCGGGACCGCTGTCCTCCACCGCGATGCGGGCGAAGGCCTCCCCCGGTTTCACTTCTACCGAGGCTCGAATCCGGCCCTTCTCGGGGGTGCAGCGCGCGGCGTTCTGGAGGAGATTGACGAGCACCTGGGTGATGCGATCGGGATCCACATCGACGATCAAGGAATCTCCGGACGCCAGCTCGACCTCCTGCTCCTTCGCCACGAAAGCCGGCTGCACCGCGCGGACCGCGCCCTCCAGCAGGCTCGAGAGGGGGGTCGGCCGCCGGCGCATGGGCAGGCGTCCCAGGGCGATGCGGCTGGTGTCCAGCAGGTCGCCGACGAGACGGTCGAGCTGGGCCGCGCTGGCCCGGGCCGCCCCCACGAAGCGCTGCTGTTCGGCGTTCAGATCTCCGGAGAACCCCTCCGCGAGCAACCCGAGGAATTGCTGGATGGCCGAGAGGGGGGCGCGAAGCTCGTGCGACACTTGTGACAGGACCTGATCTTTGAGCTGAAGCTGCACCTCGCGGGCGAGGACCTCGCGCGCGCGATTCTCGAGCGTCGTGGCCCACAACCGCTGACGCTCGATGGCCAGCTCTATGACCCTGAGGAGTCGGCCCCCGTCCAAATCGCCGCGCCCCACGCAGTCGTGCGCCCCGGCCCGCACGAAGAGCGCGTGGTCCTCGTGCCGGTCCGACCTGGTCAGCACGACGAGTGGCAGCTCGGGAGCGACTTCGCGAAACCGTTGGAGCGTATCGAATCCCTGGCTGTCGGGGAGATCCAGGTCGAGCACCACGACATCGGTCCGCTCGGAGGACAGGTAGGCCATCGCGCTGGCCAGCGATCCCGAGATCGAGGCCCGGAAACGATCGGGTGGAAGCTGGCTCGCGAGGCGGGTCGCCTCCTGAGACGAGCCGTCGATAAGAAGCACTCTGGGTGCGTAACTCATGCAGCCGCCCCCCGGCGACTCGCGCACCGGGCGCGATGCGCGAGAATCCCGATCACGAGTCCTGGCGCTGGCCAAACCACCGCCATCGGAGCCACCCCTATCCTCCCTGGTCGCACGCGTTTCCGTGCGGACCGACCGCGCGCTGCGAGCGCTCGGCACCCGCTGAAGGAGCCGCCGCCGCCCACCGTTCGACACCCGAGGCGACGAAGAGGCGATCGAACCCGAACGCGGCGACCCGACACATCGGATGCCCCCCTTCGATCCTGGGATGCCCCGACTCGGTATTTGGATGCCACCGACCGCGCTCCACGTAACATCGCGCACCTCCAAGCGGGTGTCCGCGCGGGACTTGGCGGCACTGTCTGGCGGGCGGCGGACGGGCGCCCGGAAGCCCGCGTCTCGCCCGACGAGACACGGCATCGCGCACCGATGGTGGGTCGGGTGCGCGCAGGGGTGCGCGTCACGCCCGGATGTTACATTTTGGGACCTCGACGCATCTACACTTACGGAGGGAGAGGTCGCGCCCGTTGACTGCGAAGCGCAAGGGAGATGCGTGGGAGTCGAACGAAGCGGGGGAGCGGCACCCCTCGGAGCCCGCTGCTCGACTGTTGGACCGGGTGGCCCGAGGGGATCTAGGCGCGCTCGCCGAGCTGTACGAAAGCCATTCCCAGGCGGCTTACCGGCTCGCTCTGCGCATCACCGGGTCGACGCCCGATGCACAGGACGTCGTTCAGGACCTGTTCATCGCCCTCCCCGAAGCGCTCACCTCGTTCCGCGGCGACGGCTCGTTCCGCTCCTGGTTCCGCAGCTGTGCCGCACGTCAGGCCCTCATGCACCTGCGCACGCGCCGACGCCGGCGCGAGGTCGAACTGCATCCCGAGTGGATGGTGGGAAGCCATGGGCCGGGCATCGAACGCATCGAGTTGGAGAGCGCCCTCGCGCAGCTGCCGGAGAGCCTCCGCGTCGTCGTGGTGCTGAGGGAGATCGAGGGCTTCTTGCACGAGGACATCGCCGAGATGCTCGGCATCACGGTCGCGGCATCGCGAATGCGCCTGATGCGCGCTCGGTCGCGCCTTCGCGAGATGGTCTTGCCTTTCGAGGGGCCGGGGGGCTGAGACCATGATCCGTTCGCTGGGCCGTGGCCACCCCGGATACGACGTCCTGTCGCGACACGCCGACGGCGAGCTGACGGCGAGCGACGCCATGGAGCTGAACAGCCACCTGGCGGCCTGTCAGCAGTGTCGCGACGAGGTCGACTTCATCGTCGAGCTGCGGCGGCGGCTGCGCGAGCTTCCGGTGCCGCGCGTGCCGCGCGCGCTCCTGCCCGAGGTTCTGAGCTGCAGAGCCCGGGGAGAGCGCAAGATTCTGGGAGTGGCGAGCCCGGAAGCGGTGCCGGAGCGGCGCGGGCCCGGAAGCGCCGCCGCGTCGGCCGCGGCGGTCACCCTCGCCGCCCTCGCCTTCGGGCTCTTCGGGGCCCGCGACACCGAGGCCGGCGCGAGCCGCCTGGTCCTGGGTGACGTGGCCTCGGGGCGGCCGATCCCCGTCGCGTTCCGGACGGGCGGTGCGCTGGCCGGCGAGGCTACCGTCACGCTGCGCGGCGTGGCCTACGCGGCGCCGAGCACCCTGGAGCCCCCCGGCCCGGGCAGCTTCGTCGAGGCCACGCTCGAGCGGCAGCGGACCGGATCGTTCGTCGGCGAGATCGAGTTGCCCGGCTCGGCGGTGTTCGCCCGCTTCGTAGCCGAAGATCCGACGGGGACAGTCCTCGAGGGAGCCGGCCCCGATTGGGTGTTCGTGGCGCGGGGCCCGGACGGCAACCCCACGTTCGAGGCCCTGATCGCGCGTTTCTGGATCGAGAGCGAGCGGGAGCCCCGCGCCATCGAGGCGGCCCGCGAGGCTACGCGCCTCTATCCGAACGAGCCCGGTGCCTGGTGGCTGCTCTCGTATGCCGAGGCACGCCTCGGATTGCTGAGCGGGGCCACCCTGGATGCGCACCGAGCGCGCGCGTCCGCCTTCGAGCGCGCAGCCCCAGACATGGCATCGGCCGACTGGCTCGCCGCGTTGGTCGAATACGCGGCCATGGTCGGTGCGGAGGATCTCAAGGCCCGGTTGCTCGCGCGCTTGGAGGCACGGGCCCCCAACCACCGGGTGGCGGCCAACTGGCGTACGGCCCGAATCTTCGGTGAGTTCCAGGAGAACCCCGAGGCTCTGCTCGCCACGCTCGAGGCGGAGTGGCAGCGTCACGGCCCGACCGAGCTGCTGCTCCACGCCGGGTTCTGGGCGTCGCGTGAGGTCGAGGACCACGACGCCGTCGCGCGCTGGATCGAGCGCCGCGTCGCGGCCGAGCCCGCCGAGAGGACCGCAGTGGGTTTCGAACTCGCTGAGATCCCCGGGCACAAGCGGCTGGCGCTCTCCTTGCTGCGAGAGGAACTACGGGAACTCGACGGTTTCGCGATGACCCGACCCCTGGGGCGCACGGTCGAGGACCATCGGGCGGAGGCTAGCGAACGGCGACAGGCGCTCCTTCGCGGCGTCGGCGAGCTCCTGCTGGAACTCGAGGGCCCCACGGCGGGCGCGCTCGACACGCTCGTCCTGGCGGCCGAGGCCGGGTGGGACCCGGCCCTGTTCGCCGCGGTGTCGGAGCTGGCCGAGCAGCTCGAGCGACCCGGCACGGCGACTCGCTTCCTGACGCGCGCGGCGGTCGATCCTTTGACCGGCGGGGCATACCTCGCCGATAATGTAGCTCGTCTCGCACAGCTCGGGGTCCGCGACGAGGACCTGGGGGGTCGACTGGAAGCGGCGCGTCGAGACATGCGGGCCATGATCCTGGCGCCGCAGGTCGTCTCGCATCCGGAAGGGGTGGTTCGGATATCGTCGACCGCCAACGAGGTTCGCGACCTGGCCGCCGAGCTCGGCCCCCGGGCGACCATCATCCAGTTTTGGTCGCCCAGGGAGGTCGGGACGGGGGCTCACGTGCAAGCCGTGTTGGCGCACTGCGCCTCGCTGGCCGCGGAGGGGGTGCGGGTGATCGCGCTGGCCCTCGAACCGCACGGACCCGACGCGGTGGCCGAGATCGACGTGCCCGGAGCCTGCCCCGACCCGTGGCGCGTGGATGGGGCGCGCGAGGCGAGCCTCGCCTTTCGGCGCTTCGTTCGCGCCGAGACCCTCGTTCTGGACGACGCGGGCAGTGTCCGGTTCCGCTCCACGGCGCCGACCGACGCGCTGCGCGCCGCGCTCCTCTTGGCCTCGAGCCCGTAGTTCCCAGGGGCCGGGCGGTCCGTCAGGATCCCCGACCCGTCTTCGTTTCCCTTCGACAGCCCGAGCCGAAGCATCCGCTGAATCCGCGGAGCCGGCGCCCGCGCGCGCCTGCAGCCGTCGGTCGGCCGTGTCGTATCACGTGTCACTCACTCAAGACAGGAGGAATCCTCTCATGACGTCACGTCTGATCTCCCGAACGCTGACAGGGGCGGCGCTCGCCCTCGGCATGACGCTCCTGCCCGCCAAGCTGGCGCCCGGGGGCGCGCTCGAGGTGCAGGAGCTGTGCGCGTCCGGGGTGTGCATGGAGTCGCCCGGGCAGTGGTGCTTCAGCGCGGGTCAGGCGCTGTACAACCAGAAGCGCCTGCCGCCGGGCTCGGGCACCTGAGCCCGGGGTCCCCGTTCGGCAGAATCAAGACCTGGGGAGGCGTCGTGAGAGGGGGTGGATCCCGCCGGGGGCCACCCCTTCGCGACGCGACGTCTCGAGGCTCGCCCACGCGGCCTAGGGTGAGCCCGTGAAGAAGGGGGCCGCGCTGGTCGCAGTCCTGGCGGGCGGGTGGTGGCTGTGGCGCGGGGCGCGCGAGCCGGCGCCCCTGGCCTACCCGGATCCGCCCGTGTCATTGACCTCGGAGGTCGCGCACACGGGCGAGCATCTGGGGTTCCCCACAGGTCTCGCGCTGCGCGGCGACACGCTGCTGGTGCTCGACCAGCGCGGCGACAAGAGCGTCCACGTGCTCGACACGCGGGCGGGACGTCTGCTCGGCTCGGTGGGAAACCCCGGCGAGGGACCGGCCGAGTTCATGGTCCCGATCGCGGCGTCCTTCGACCGGGCGGGGCGTTCCTGGGTGCTCGACTTCGGGACGCTGCGCATGACGCGGCTCGATCTGGCCGAGCTGGACCACCCCACCGCGTGGGCCGATTCCATGTTCCAGCTCCGCAACACGCCCCCGCTCATCGACGGCGTGTGGCTCGCCGACGGGTCGCTGCTCGCGGGGGGGATCTTCTCGGAGAGCCGCTTCGGGGTGTTCTCGCCCGATGGGACCCTGCGGAGCCAGCGGGATCCCCTCCCGCGTCCGCCGGGCTACGAGCGCGTCCCCGGGAGCGCGCTCCAGCAGGTGTACTACGCCCAGCTGGCCGCCAGTCCGGACCTGTCCAGGTACGCCGCGGCGGCGGCTTGGTTCGGCCGCATCGACATCTACGGGGTCGACGGGAGCCTGGTCGCCCGCGCGAGCGCCCCCCTCCAGTTCGAGCCCAGCTTCGTCCTCGATCCGCGCGACGAGCATCCGTCCGCCGCCATCTCGGACGACTCGCGGCGCGCCTACGTAGATGTGGCCACCACGCCGGAGCGCATCTACGCCCTCTTCTCGGGACGCACCTGGGAGGACTTTCCGGGCCATAGCTCGTACGCGCGCGACGTGCACGTGTTCGACTGGAGCGGGGCGTTCGTGATGGTCCTGCGGCTGGACCGCGCCGTGCTGTCCATCGCGGTCGATGACGAACGGGGTCTCCTGTTCGCCGCCCAGCACGACCCCGTGCCCGCCATCCTGCGCTTCGATCTCCCCGCCGAGCTACGCCGTCCAACCGGCGTGCCCCACTTACCGAGCCCGCCCGTCGAAGGAAGCGCGACGAGCTCGTGAGCGTGGACTGGGGGGGCATGCTCCGCACGACCTTCCGCGGCACCTGTCCCTCGTGCGGGTCCGGCGCGCTGTTCCGCGGGGCCTACGCGCTGCACCCCGCGTGCCCCGCCTGCGGGCTCGACCTGCGAGGCCGGGACGGGGCCCACTTCGGTGGTCCCATCGCGCTGGGCTACGGTATCGGGGGGGTCGCAGGGTTGGTGGTGTTCGCGCTCCTCGCCGCGCGCTACGGGTTCGCCCCGTGGGTGGCCTGGGTCGCGGTGGGGGCCGTCGTCCTCTCCATTCTCGCCGCATTCAGGGCCTGCAAGGCGTGGTGGACCTGGTGGCTCTTCCGGGCCGGAGAGTTGGGCGCACGAGGGAGGAGGCGCCCCGGCGATGGTTGACGCGGTGCGGCGGGTCCGCTTCCCCCACCCCCTGACCCTCCTCACCGCGTTCATCCTGGTCGCGGCGGCCCTCTCCTACGTCGTCCCGGCCGGGCAGTACGAGCGGCGCGACGACCCGACGACCGGCCGCCGCGTCGTGGTGCCGGGGACCTACCAGGAGGTGGAGCCGGCGCCTGTCGGGCCCTTCGAAGCGATCGTGGCCCTGCCGCGCGGCATGGCCGACGCCGCGGACGTGGTGTTCCTCGTCTTCCTCATCGGGGGCGCGTTCGCGGTCTTCGATGCCACGGGCGCGCTGCGGCGGGGCATCGGCTGGCTGGTCCGGCGTCTCGAGGGAAGGGAGGTGTTGGCCATCCCGGTCGTATCGCTCGCCTTCGCAACCGGCGGCGTCGTGGAGAACCTCCAGGAGGAGATCATCGCTCTCGTCCCGGCGCTCCTCCTTCTCACCCGCCGGCTCGGCTACACGCCGCTCGTGGCCGTCTCGATGAGCGCCGGCTCGGCCTTCGTGGGCTCGGCCTTCAGCCCGATCAACCCCTTCCAGGTGGGCATAGCGCAGAAGCTGGCCGAGCTGCCGCTCCTCTCGGGGAGCGCGTATCGGATCCTCTTCCTGGCCATTGCCCTGGCGCTGTGGATCGCCTGGACGATGCGGCTCGCGGTCCGCACCAGGGAGTCGAGCCGGCAGGAGGCGTCGGAAGAGCCAGAAGATCTCGACGCGGCGCCCACGAGCCGCGACGGCCTCATCTTCGTCATCGTGGGGGCGACGTTCGCGATCCTGGTGTACGGGCTCCTCTCGCTGGGCTGGGGCTTCGACCACTTGTCGGCCCTCTTCTTCATCATGGGGGTGGTGGTGGGGATCGTAGGGAGGCTGGGGGTGACCGGCACCGCCGACGCCTATGTCGACGGGTTCCGATCGATGGCGTACGCCGCGCTCCTCATCGGCTTCGCGCGCGCCATCTTCGTCGTCATGGACGACGGGCGGATCGTCGACACGATCGTGCGCGGGCTGTTCGTGCCGATCGAGAACCTGCCCCTGGCGCTGTCGGCCCTCGGCATGGCGGTGGCGCAGGCCATCATCCACGTGCCGGTGCCGAGCGTGAGCGGCCAGGCCGTCCTCACCCTACCCGTGCTGGTGCCCCTGTCGGACCTGTTGGGCCTGTCGCGCCAGGTCACCGTGCTCGCTTACCAGTACGGGGCCGGCCTGTGCGATCTCATCACGCCCACGAACGGGGCGCTCATGGCCATCCTGGCGGCGAGCGGCGTCCCCTTCGGCGCGTGGTTCCGCTTCGCGGCCCCCCGCTACCTGGCGCTCATGGGGTTGGGGGCGATCTCCATCACGCTCGCCATCGCCATCGGACTCGCCTAGAGCGGGGCGACCGCGCCGGACACCTCCCCGATGATGTCGGACAGGTAGCGGCGGATGTCGCCGGGGCTCGGGCCCAGCCGCACGATGACCATGTCCAGCGAAGGGATCACCGCCGTGTACTGCCCCATGAATCCCGCCGCGTAATACGTGTCCTCCGGGGCGCGCGGCAGCCCGCCGCCCCGATTGAGCCAGAACAGG
>JBFIOX010000066.1:0-10404 GCA_041610455.1 Gemmatimonadota bacterium | reverse complement strand
GCTGCGCGGGGGGGCGTACCGGATCTTCATCAAGGGCATCGACGAGATCAACATCGAGCATCACACCGTGATGCTCGAGGCCTGCAACACGAGCTTCCAGCTCCATCTGCAGGTGGACCCCGCGCGCTTCGCCCGCATCTACAATCTCGCCCTCCTGGCGCTCGCCCCGCTTCTCGCCGTCGCCACCAACTCGCCCCTGCTGTTCGGAAGACGCCTGTGGCGCGAGACGCGCATCGCGCTCTTCCAGCAATCCGTCGACACGCGACGGCCCGGATCGGACTACCGCTTCTTCGCCCCCCGGGTCGACTTCGGCTCTGGCTGGGTGGAGGACTCGGTGCTGGAGATCTACCGAGACGACGTGGCCCGCTTCCGGGCCGTCCTGGCGGCCGATCCGGAGGCCGATCCCCCGAGCAGCACGCCCCGCCTGCGCGCGCTCCAGCTCTTCAACAGCACGGTGTATCGCTGGCTGCGGCCCTGTTACGGGGTGGCGGATGGCCGCGCGCACCTGCGCATCGAGAATCGTGTTCTCCCGGCCGGACCGACCCCCGTGGACCAGATCGCCAACGCGGCCTTCTGGTACGGCCTGGTGCTCGGATTGGAGGACGAAGTCGAGGACCCGCGGGCGCACATCCGGTTCGACGATGTGCGTGGAAATTTCGTCTCCGCCGCCCGCTTCGGGCTGGGGGCGCCGCTGGAGTGGCTCGACGGACGCCAGACCAACGCGCGCGAGCTGATCGGCGACACGCTGCTCCCGATCGCGGCGCGCGGGCTGCGGGCGGCCGGCATCGACGCCGCCGACGCGGAGCGCTACCTCGGCATCGTGGCGGCGCGCTCCGAATCGCGCCTGACGGGCTCGGAGTGGCAGCTCCGGTCCCTCGCCATCCTCGCCGACCGGGAGACGCCCCCCTGGGCGCCGCTCACCGAAGCGATCTGGGAGCGACAGCTCGAAAACCGCCCGGTGCACGAATGGGAGCTGCCCGAGCCCCGGACGCGGACGATCGCCGAGCGGATCGCGCGGCACGTGGGCGCGCACATGAAGCGGGACCTCGTCACCGTCCAGCAGAGCGATCCGGTGAGCCTCGCCATTCACCTGATGCGGTGGAAGCACATCCGCCACCTCCCCGTGGAGGACGTGGAGCAGCGCCTGGTAGGGCTCGTCACGCGATCCACGCTGTTCCGCTTCCTGGCCACGACCGACCGGCCCGACCCCAGCCTCGTGCCGCTGTCGGAGATCATGCAGGCCGAACTCGTCACCGCCCCACCCGACCTTCCGGTCTCGGAGGCCATCCAGCTCATGCGCGGGCGGGGCGTGTCGTCACTCCCCATCGTGGAGGACGAGCGGCTCGTGGGGTTGGTGACCGAGCGCGACTTTCTCGGCCTGGCGGCCGACGCGCTGCTGGCGTCCGATCGGAGCTGAGGCAGCGGGGCCGCTCGCGCGCGCCTCGAGAGCCCGCGCGCGCTCGGGGACCGATGCGGCGGGCAAAGACCGGTGCGGCGGGCGGCGCTCCGCGCCGGCCCGGCACGCGATCGAGACCGGGCTCTAGGCCACCGCGGCGGCCACGGCGCGACGGATCATCACCTCGGCCAGGTGGCGTCGATAGTCCGCGCTCGCGTTCTGGTCGGCGGGCGGCGTCTTCAACTCCGCCACGCGCGTCGCGGCGGTCGCGACGGCGCCGGGTCCGTCCGCGCCCACGAGCGCCGTCTCCACACCGGGGGCTCGGAGGGGGGTCGGGCCCATGTTGCATAGCCCGATCCTGGCGTGGGTGATCGCGGAGCCATCGCGCTCGATGGCCGCGGCGACGCCCACGATGGCCCAGTCCTGCGCGCGGCGCTGGAACTTGACGTACGCGCCCGCGGCGCCGGTGCGCGGCACGCGAACCTCGGTGAGGATCTCCCCGTCGCGCAGCGCCGACATGAGCGGTCCGACGAAGAAGTCCGCCGCGGCGATGCTTCGCGTTCCCTCCGTGCCCTGTACGATCATCTCGGCGTCGAGGGCCAGGAGCGCCGCGGGCAGGTCGGAGGCGGGATCCGCGTGGGCGACCGATCCGCCGATCGTGCCCCGGTGTCGGACCTGGGGGTCGCCGATCTGTTCGGCGGTGCGTGCCAGGAGGGCGCAGGCGGCGCGGAGCTGGGCCGACGAGGCGAGATCGTGGTGCGTGGCCAGGGCCCCGATGGATACCCGCTCGTCCTCGACGCGCACGTAACGCAGGTCGTCCAGCCCGCCGATGTCCACCAGCAGGCGGGGGCGCGCCAGGCGGAGTCGCATCAGCGGCAAGAGCGAGTGGCCACCCGCCAGGAGCCGCGCCTCGACCCCCCCCTGCTGGAGGAGCGTCACGGCGGCCGCCACGTCGGCCGCCCGTTCGTATTCGAAGGGCGCGGGGATCATGCGGCGCCTCCCTCCGCGTCGCGGATCGCCCGCCACACGCGTTCGGGCGTGGCGGGCATGGGGATGTCGGTGATGCCCAAGGGTGACAGCGCGTCGATCACCGCGTTGATGACGGCCGGCGCCGCGGCGATCGTCCCGGCCTCGCCGATCCCCTTCACGCCCAGCGGGTTCGTGTTGCTCGGCGTGACCGTCCGGTCGAGCTCGAAAGAGGGCAGCTCCGCCGCCGAGGGGACGAGGTAGTTGAGCATGGACGACGTCTCGAGCGTCCCGTCCGGCGCGTACACCGCCTCCTCCCAGAGCGCCGCGGCGATCCCTTGCGCGACGCCTCCGTGCACCTGGCCATCGACGATCTGGGGATTGATCACGTTGCCGCAGTCGTCCACGGCGAGGTAGCGGACGATCTCGACCGCGCCCGTCTCGGGATCGATCTCGACCACGCACACGTGCGTGCCGAAGGGGAAGGTGAAGTTGGGGGGATCGTACACGCAGCTCGCCTCGAGTCCTGGCTCGGCGCCCTCCGGCAGGCTGTGCGCCGTCCACGCGGCGAAGGCGAGCTCCTGGATCGTCTTCTTGCGGTCGGGCACGCCCTTGACCGAGAAGGTGCCGCGCTCGAACTCGAGGTCGTCCGGCGAGACCTCGAGCAGGTGTCCGGCCAGCGTCTTGGCCTTGTCGACCACGCGGCCGCAGGCGAGGCTCACGGCCACGCCGCCCACGGCGAGGCTCCGGCTGCCGTAGGTGTTCATGCCGAGGGGGGCCACGTGCGTGTCGCCGTGCAGGACCGTCACGTCCTCGAACGCGACGCCGAGCGCGTCGGCGGCGATCTGGGACCACGAGGTGACGTGGCCCTGGCCATGGGGCGAGCTGCCGGTCACCACTTCGGCCTTGCCGGTCGGCAGCATGCGGACCATGGCCGCGTCCCAGCCGCCCGCCCCGTAGTTGAGCGAGCCGAGCGCCTGCGAGGGCGCGATGCCGCACATCTCCACGTAGGTCGAGAAGCCCACGCCGAGGAGCTTGCCGTCGCCCCGCTCGCGGCGGGCCCGCTGCTCCGCGCGCAGGCCCTCGTAGTCCAGCCGCTCGAGCGCCCGGTCGAGGTTCATCTCGAAGTCGGTCGTGTCGAACGCCAGCCCGCCGGGGCTCGGCACCATCTCGCCCTTGGGCAGGAAATTGCGCCGCCGGATCTCGACCGGGTCGACGCCGACCTCCCGCGCCAGGGCGTCCATGGCCCGTTCGATGGCGTAGGTGGCCTCGGGACGGCCCGCCCCGCGGTACGCGTCGGTGGGGGTCGTGTTCGTGAACACGCCCGTGCACTCGAAGTGGTACGCCTCGCCGCCGTAGCTCCCGCAGAAGAGAAACCCGCCGAGAAGGGGCGTGCCGGGCGTGATCAACTGCAGATAGGCCCCCATGTTGGCGAGCAGCTTGAAGCGGTATCCCAGGATCTTCCCGTCCGAAGTGGCCGCCAGCTCGACGTGCTGGATCTGGTCGCGACCGTGGGTGGTGGCCACGTACCCCTCGCTCCGGCCCGCAACCCACTTGACGGGACGGCCGAGCCGGCGCGCCAACGCCAGACAGAGGGCCTCCTCGGCGTAGATGTTGAGCTTCGAGCCGAACCCGCCCCCCACGTCCGGGGCGATCACCCGCAGCTTGGACTCCGGGATGCCGAGGGTGAGGGCGAACAGGACCTTCGCGATGTGGGGGATCTGCGTCGTCGACCACATCGTGAAATCGCCGGCGGCCGGCAGCGGCTGCACCACCACGGCCCGCGGCTCCATCGCGTTGGGGATGAGCCGCGGCTGGGTGTAGCGCTGCGTGACGACCACGTCGGCCTTCGCGAAGGCGGCTTCCACGTCGCCGTTGGCGAGCGTCCACGTGTAGCAGCTGTTGTCTTCCAGCGAGGCGTGCACCTTGGGCGCGCCGTCGGCCAGCGCCGCCTCCACGTCGGTCACGGCGGGCAGCTCCTCGTACTCCACCTCGACGAGCTCGGCGGCGTCGAGCGCGGCCGACCTCGTGCGCGCCACCACGACGGCCACGGCATCGCCCTGATAGCGCGCCACGTCCTGGGTCACGGGCCAGTGCTCCGGGATCCGGATGTCCTCGGTCACCGGCCACGCCATGGGCAGGGGCGCCGCCCACTCCTCGGCCAGGTCGGCGCCGGTGAACGCGGCGACCACGCCCGCGGCCGCGCGCGCCGCCTCGAGCTCGATGCCTCGGATCCGGGCCGCGCCGTACGGGCTGCGCACCACCGCGAGGTGCAGAAGCCCCGGCAGCGTGATCGACTCGACGAAGCGACCCTGTCCGGTCAGAAGCGTGAGATCTTCCTTCCGAAGGACGCCCCCGCCCACATACCGCTCGCCGGTCGCCATTCTCAACCTCCCGCCCGCGCCCGGCCGCCCGCCGCGCGCATCGTCTCCGCCGCGGCGAGGACCGAGACGACGATGTTGTGGTAGCCGGTGCAGCGGCAGAGGTTGCCCTCGAGGGCCAGTCGCACCTCCGCCTCCGAGGGGGCGGGATTCTCCTCGAGGAACCCGACGGCGGCCATCATCATCCCCGGGGTGCAGAAGCCGCACTGGAGCCCGTGGTGCTCGTGAAAGGCCTGCTGGACCGGGTGCCATTCCCCGTTCTTCGCGAGCCCCTCCACGGTCGTCACCTCGTGACCGTCGGCCTGCACCGCGAGCACCGTGCACGCCTTCACGGACTGCCCGTCCATGAGCACCGTGCAGGCGCCGCACGAGGACGTGTCGCACCCCACGTTGGTGCCCGTGAGGCCGACCTGCTCGCGGATGAAGTGGACGAGGAGGGTCCGGGGATCGACGTCGGTGTCGTGCGCGACCCCGTTCACCGTGACGGAGATGCGAGCCATCGGTTTCTCCTGTCGCAGGCGGGCCGGCAACCCCGCGCGCGGCGTCGCAGGCGGGTCTCGCGGCCGGGCTCGGAGTCTACGTGGTGGCGGCCGGAGGCGGCAACGGGCTCCTCAGTCGAGCCAGCCCTTGCGCCACATCATGTAGAGGAACCCCAATCCGACGGCGAGCATGAGGCCGAGCGCGAAAAAATAGCCGAAGGGCCACCCCAGCTCGGGCATGTTCCAGCGCGAGGCCTCCGGGTCGAAGTTCATGCCGTACAGACCCGCGATGAAGCTCAGGGGGATGAAGATCGAGGCGATGATGGTGAGCACCTTCATGATCTCGTTCATGCGGTTGCTCACCACGGTCATGTAGGTCGACATCATGTCGCCCGTCAGCTCCCGATACGTCTCCACCAGATCGGTCAGCCGCAGCACGTGGTCGTACACGTCCCGCAGGAAGATGCGGGTCTCCTCGCTGATGAGCGCGTGCTCCTCGCGGCTCAACACGTGCACGGCGTCCCGGTGCGGGATGATCGACTTGCGCAGCGCGATCAGCATGCGCCGCGCGTGGTGCACCTGCTGCGCGGTCTCGGGGGTGGCGTGGTTGAGGACCTCTTCCTCGAGGCCTTCTAGGCCATCCCCCACGAAGTCCAGGGCGGGAAAATACGAGTCGACGATGGCGTCCAGCAGGGCGTAGGCCAGGTAATCGCTGCCGCGCGAGCGAATGCGCCGCCCCGCTTCCGCGAGGCGGATTCGCACGCCCGCGAACGAGTCTCCCTGCTGCTCCTGCACGGTGAGCACCCACCCCACCCCGAAGAAGATGCTCACTTGCTCGGTCGTGGCCTGTCCCGCGTGCGCCATGCGACCGATGATGAAGAAGTGGTCCCGGTAGGCCTCGACCTTGGGGCGCTGGCCGAGGTTCACGACGTCCTCCATGGCCAGCGGGTGGAGGTCCAAGAGGCCCGTGAGCACCTCGAGCTCGGGACCGCGACCGAACCCGACCACATCGATCCACACGGTGGGCCACCGCGCCCGCCAGGCCGCGATCTCGGACAGGTCTTCCAGCTCGCGCTCCTCCAGCTCGCGCTCGGTGTAGCCCGTGATCTGGATCCTGGGCGGGGCCGCCTCGGCGTCGAAGTGGAGCGTGCCGGGGGCGGCCCCCGGCCGCGCCCGCCGTCGCGGCCCACGCAGCGCGTGGAGCACCTTGGGCATGTGCAGCGTCTTCATGAGCCGCCCGTCCCGAGCGAGGCCCCCTGGCCGGTCCCCCGCAGGGCCGCCAGCGCCTGCTCATCGAGATGCACGTCGATCTGCGGGAAGGCGATCGTGATTCCCGCATCCTTGAGCGCCCACCAGATCGCCTCGTGCAGGTCCGAGATGCGGCGCTGCCGCTCGAAGGGCCGGTTGACCCACACCGAGACCTCGAAGTCGACGGACGAGGGCCCGAACGCGCTCATGTAGATCACCGGGTTCCGCTCCTGCACCCGCCAGGGCAGGTTGGCCGCCGTCTCCTGGAGCGTCCTGCGCACGAGCGCCATGTCGGACGAGTACGTGACCCCGACGCTCACCCGCAGACGCGTGAGCGGATCGCGAAGCGTGAAATTGCGGACCGTGGATTGGACGAGCTGCGAGCTGGGGATGATCAGATCGTCCTCGTTCAGCGTGCGCGCGATCGCGGCGCGAATGCCCATCTCGCGGATCTGGACGATCTGGCCGTTGATCTCGATCACGTCCCCCGGCTTGATCGTGCGCTCCAGCAGCAGGATGACGCCGGAGATGAAGTTCGAGATCACGTTCTGCATCGCGAACCCGATGGCGACCGCGAACAGCGCTCCCGCCGCGAACAGGGCACCCAGGTTGATGCCCAGCGAGTGCAGGGCCCACATGAAGCCGATCACCATGATCGCGTACTGGGTCAGCCTCACGGTGGACTTGAGCGTCCCGCGCGCGATGTCCTCCGTGCGGCGGGCCACGAACCGGTTGAGCACGTTGCCCACGATCCGGGCCGCGAGGAGGGCCAGCAGCAAGATGATCCCCGCGCCGACTGCGTCCGCCACCGTGACGGCGTTGTCGCCCATCGTGAACAGTGTGCGGTTCCAGGTGGACGTCAGGGTGCGCTCGATCGTGGCGGCCGCGCCCTCCTGCTCCTGGATGGAGCGGACGACTGCTGGAATCAGGGGTCTCCTCCGTCGCTGAGGTCCTGGCCCAACCTATCGGACCGATCCGCATCAGACGAGCAGCCCGTGGGGCCGTCGGGGGCCCCGGGGCCGACGTGGCTCCGTCGGGCCGTCGGGGGCCCCGGGGCCGACGTGGCTCCGTCGGGCCGACCGGGCCTCGGGGCCGACGTGGCGTCGTCGCGGCCCGCACGCGATCGCGCCCTGAGCCAAGGTCGCGCGGGCGCCCCGCGGGTGGGCCTTCCCCGCCTCACGCGCGACTAAGGCGCGTCTAACCGAGGGCTAGCGGCGCCGCGTCATCTTGTGTCTGGGATCGCGGGATCATGCGGGTCCCGAACGTGCACGCGAGGGGCGTGGGCGGGAGGCCCTTCGAAGCGTATAGCGAGGATCGCAATGGGTTCTGGAGCGCGCGGCGCGGCATGGATCGTAGGGGTCGGGCTGGCCGTGTCCGGCACCGGAGAGGGGCACGCGCAGATGGCCGCCGGGCCCGACTCGGCCGCGCGGGCGGCGGTGGCGCGGATCGATGAGGGGCGGCAGGTACGTCTCCAGATGCGACCCGACGCGCGCCTGCTCGCGGGACGAATCGTCTCGCGCGACGCGAGCTCACTCCTGCTCGCCGACGGCGATACCGCGGTGATCGCCTACGGGGACCTCGAGCGCGTCTGGGTGCGGGGCCACCACGCGGGCCGGGGGGCATTGATCGGGGGCGCACTCGGGCTCGCGGCGGGGGCGGCCTTCGGCTACATGATCGGCGAGGCGTTCTGTTACGAGGGGCCGGGGTGCACCCCGGAGGCCATGCTCTACTTCGGCGGGATCGGAGGCGCGGGCGGGGCGGCCGTGGGGGCGCTCATCGGACTGCTCGTACCCGACTGGAAGTCCCGCTTTCCGTAGTCTCCCGTCGCCGTCTCCCTCGTCCCCGCGTCGTTTCCGAAAGGGCCGGTCGCGCTGTCCGCGGCTCCCTTTGCGGCAGGGCCGGGCGCCGAGCCAGCCCTAGTACTTGTAATCCTCCTTGCGCAGGCCGTACGTCCGCATCTTGTTGAACAGAGTTCGGGGGCTGATGGCGGCGCGGCGCGCGGCCTCACCCACGCGGCCGCCACTCCGCCGGAGAATCCCCTTCAGGTAGCGCCGCTCGATGCGGCTGGTCACGTGCTCGCGGACCTCGGCAAGCGGCTCGTCGAGCCACGCCTCCTGGAATTCGAGCCCTGTCTCGCCCAGGGCGGGCGCCCCCGGCCGCGCGGCGGCCCCCTCCACCACGGAGCGCGGCAAGTCGGCCAGCGCCAGCTGGCGGTTCCGCGACAGGAGGACGGAGCGCTCCATCACGTTGATCAGCTCGCGCACGTTCCCCGGCCAGGGATAGGCCAGCAAGGCACGCATCGCATCCGGGTGGAGCGACTCCGCCGGGCGCTTCAGCTCGATCGCGAAGCGCTCGAGGTAGTTCATGACGAGCGTCTCGATGTCCTCCTTGCGCTCGCGCAGCGGCGGGACCGAGAGCGACACCACGCTGATACGGTAGAAGAGGTCCCGGCGGAATTCCTTTCGCTCGATCGCCTGCTCGAGATCGCGATTCGTGGCGACGATGATGCGCGCATCCAGCGCGATCGGATCCTCGGCCCCCACGGGCCTGATCTCGTCCTCCTGCAGCACGCGCAGCAGCTTGGCCTGGAGGGCGCGCGGCAGCTCGCCGATCTCGTCCAGAAACAGCGTGCCCCCGTGGGCGAGCTCGAAGTATCCACGACGCGTCCCGGCGGCGCCCGTGAACGCCCCTTCCACGTGCCCGAACAGCTCGCTCTCGAACAGCCCCTCGGGCAGGGCCGCGCAGTTGACGGCGATGAACGGCCCGCGCGCCCGGGCGCTGCGCTGGTGGATGGAGCGCGCCAGCCACTCCTTGCCCACGCCGGTCTCCCCGAGGATGAGGAGGGCGGTGTCCGCGGTGGCGACGCGCTCTGCCATCGCGAGCAGACGCTTCATGGGGGGACTGTCCGCCACGAAGTCGGCCAGGTCCGGCTCGATCTCCGTGTCGTCCTCGATCTTCTCCGCCTCTTGAGTCCGGCGGATGCGCCGGAACAGCGCCGTCAGCGTCGACCGCACCAGAGGGTCCGGCAGACGCGTGTAGACCGCGGCGAGGCCCCCCGCGGCGAGCACGCGCGCCTGCGCCTCGGGATCCGGATCCTGGGTGAGGATCACCAGGTCCGGGCGGCCGGGCAGGGCCTTGAGGCCGAGCACGAAGTCGGGCAGCGGGAGCGGAAGATCGTCGAGCGTGCTGATCAGCAGATCGAAGCTCTCCCGCGCGAGGCCGCTCCACACGTCGGGGGCGGGCGCGGCCGCATCCACCACCGTGTTGTGGGTGTCGCTGAGCCGCGCGAAGCGCTGGCGCAGGGCGTCCGACGAGGTCACGCAGAGGATGCGAAGCTTCATCTCGGCAATGTAATACCGAATTGCCTTGGATGTTCCGGAAATCTCGTATGCACTTGCCTATTCGAGACCGTCGCGTTTCGCCTCGAATCTCTTAAATTACTGTCATATAATAGCTTCCGGGATTTCCGCGGGATGGTCCGCGCGTTGCCCTTCCCGAACGTGGCGTGGTGCGCCCGCAGGGTCCCCAGGGGCCTCGGGGGCGCGACCGGGGAAGACCGTCTGGCGACAGCGATGACGCGTATGGAGCGAACCCAGGAGCGGGTTCGGGGCGGAGCGGGAGGACCCGGAGCAGGGAGACAGTTGGCGGGCAAGCGCCCGTCACGGAGCGGGGCCGGCGATTCGGAACCGGCGTCGGCCCCACAGGATCCGGAGGGAGAAGAGCCCGCCGGGCCGCTGTGGCCCGGGCCGGGCGAGAGGGGTCCGGGCGCACCCGCGCGGCCCGAGGCTCCCGGGGAAGTCGGGGATGAGGAGGAGGAACCATGGCGCAGAGTAGGACCTGGTCGACGTCTGCCGAGACCGCGCAGGTGATCCGTGCGCGCGGTCTGCGCCGGCAGTTGCCGCGACCGAGACGCTGAGGCCGGGAGGCGGCGTGC
>JBFIOX010000065.1:0-10416 GCA_041610455.1 Gemmatimonadota bacterium | reverse complement strand
TCGTGGGGATGGATCACGATGCGGCTGGTGCGCGTGGGGATGCCCGCGAGTCCGACACGGCGCCACGTCTTGCCGGAGTCGGTCGACTTGTAGATGCCATCCCCGACCGAGACGTTCGACCGGATGAACGACTCGCCCGTGCCCACCCAGACGATCGAAGGATCCGAGGGGGCCACGGCCAGGGCCCCGATCGCGCCGACTTCCTGATCATCGAAGATCGGCTCCCAGAAGACGCCGCCATCGATCGTCTTCCACACCCCTCCCGTGGCCGCTCCCGCGTAGTAGACGAGCCGATCGCCCGGGATGCCCGCGACCGCGATCGTACGGTTCCCCTCGGGCCCGATGTGCCGCCCGACGAGCGCGGCGTACTGCTCGGGGACGAGCGACTGGCCCGCGAGGGGGGCCGCGAGCGCGAGCGCCGCGGCGATCGCCGCCAGCGGGGCGCGGCGGTATCCCCACCGAGTCGCGCTGGAAACGGGTCGCGTGCCGCGGGGGCGGCACCGGGGGAGGGGTGAGCGCGGCTGCGACATACGGACCTCCGAGATCGCGGGCGGGCCGGCGGCCGACGGGCGCCGGCGTTTCCGGCGGCTGGTCACCGCCGGGTGCGACCAGCGTAAACGGCTCCCTCCGGGGCGGTCAAGACGACCCTCGCCAGAGCCTCACGACAGCCCTGGTGCCCGCGCGGCCGGTCTCACGTTGTCCCGGGTGCCAGCGCGCCGCAGCTTGGAGGGCCACGGAGGGTGGGACGGCCGCGTGGGAGGTCCGCATGAGAGGCATCTCGACATTCATCCTGATCGTCGCCTGCACGCTGGCGCCTCGCGCGGGCGTGGCCCAGGTGGGGAAGGTGACGTTCCCGAATTCGGGCGCGCGCGAGGCGCAGGACGCGTTCCTCCACGGTGTGGCGCAGCTCCACAACTTCCAGTACGGCGAGGCGGCCGAAGCTTTCCGGGAGGCCCAGCGGATCGACCCCGACTTCGTCATGGCCTACTGGGGCGAGGCCATGACCTACAACCACCCCATCTGGCTCGAACAGGACAGCACGGCCGCGCGCCGCGCGCTGGCGCGCCTCGGGGCGTCGCGGGAAGCCCGGCTGGCCAAGGCGCGCACCGACCGCGAGCGTGCGTATCTGGAGGCCGTGGAGACGCTGTACGGCAGCGGCGGCAAGGAGTCTCGCGATCTGGCCTATTCCACCGCCATGCGCCGCGTGCACGAGCGCTATCCCGACGATCCGGAAGCCGCGGCGTTCTACGCCCTCTCGATCCTCGGCACCGCGCATGGGGGACGCGACTTCTCCATCTACGTCCGCGCCGCTTCGATCGCCGAGGCCGTGTTCAACGCCCACCCGACTCACCCGGGCGCGGCCCATTACCTGATTCACTCCTACGATGACCCGGTTCACGCCCCGCTCGGCCTTCGGGCGGCGCGCGCCTACTCGACGATCGCGCCCGACGCCGCGCACGCCCAGCACATGACATCGCACATCTTCGTGGCGATGGGGATGTGGGACGACGTCGTGGCCGCGAACGAGAACGCGCGGCGCGTGGCGAGGACGGCGGTCGAGCGGCGCGGCGGCCAGCCCGCCGGCTGCGGCCATTACAACTACTGGCTCCAGTACGGATACCTGCAGGTCGGGCGGCTGGATGACGCGCGGGCCCTCCTCCAGGAGTGTTACGACACGGCCAGCGGGGCGGCGGAGATGCGGCGCTCGGGGGACCTGCTCGACGCCGACGCGACGAGCCGCGGTTCATATGCCAGCATGCTGGCTCGCTACGTGTTGGACACGGAAGCCTGGGACCACGAGTCGCTCCGCTGGCCGCTTCCGCTGGACGACCTGTTTCCGGCCCGGCTCACGTGGGCCTACATCAACGGGTACGCGGCGGCCAAGCGGGGCGAGCTGGTCAAGGCGCAGGTGTCGCGCGAGGCCATCGCGGGTGCGCGTCGTGAGCTGGATCGATACCTGAGCGGCACCCCCAGCGGGGGCGACGCCAACCTCGGCGTCTCGTTCCAGACGCGCGCGCGAATCCTGGAGATGCAGCTCGAGGCCCTCATCCAGGCGGCGGGCGGGCGGTACGAGGAGGCGCTCTCCGTGCTGTCGGATGCGTCCGCCATGGAAGAGGGCCTGCCCCTGTTCTTCGGACCGCCGTTCGTCGAAAAGCCGAGCCGCGAGCTGCTCGGCGAGGTGATGCTCGAAGCGGGGCGCGCCCAGGAGGCCGCCACCGCCTTCCGCGCGGCGCTCGAGCGAACCCCGGGGCGCGTCTCGGTGGTGCGGGGGCTCGAGTTGTCCGGCACCGTCGCGTCCGACGGGATCGGGTCCAGCGAGGAGGCGGCCGTCCTCGCCACCGTGCAGGCCTTCTTCGATGCGCTGGCGGCCGGCGACGGGGCAGCCGGCAGCGCGACGCTTCTGGACGGCGCGGTCCTCGTGGGGACGACGAGCACCGCCGATGGCATCGAGATCAACCGGATGGATCGTGCGGGTTTCGTGGAGCTCATCGAGGGACGCGCCGGCATGCTGGAGCGCATGTGGGACGCGACGGTGTGGGTGCGCGGCGCCATCGCCACGGTGTGGACCCCCTACGATTTCCACCGTGGTGGCGAGTTCAGCCACTGCGGGACCGACGCGTTCAACCTGGTGAAGACCGATCGAGGCTGGCGCATCGCGAGCGTGGTGTGGACGGTGGAGCGCACGGGCTGCGCCCCGAGCCCACTGGGTCCACCGCGGGATCAGGACTAGCGACTGCTCGCCCCGGACCGCGCCGTCCGGCGGGGTCGGAACAGCGCGCCCAGCCAGTCGGCCACCCGTCTGAGCTCCCTCTCGTCGTGCGGCCCGAACGCGCCGCGGCGATCCGAGTCCAGATCGAGCTGTCCGATGGCGCGCCCGCTCTCCGGCTCACGGATGAGCACCACCAGCTCCGAAGCGGTCTCCAGACTGCACGCCAGGTAATTGTCGATCGCGTGCACGTCCGCGATGTTGAGGTCGCGATCTTCAGCGATGGCGGTCCCGCACACCCCCTGCCCGATCGCGATGTGCGTGTGGTCCGTGGGCTTCCCCACATAGCTGTGGAGGACCAGCGTCTCCCCCTCCAGCAGGTAGATGCCCACCCAGTCGTACGATCCCCCGGCGCGCTCGATGAGCGCGACGGCCCGCTCGAGGAGCGCATCTCGTGTGGCGCCTCGCCCACGCTCGGCCTCGAGCTCGGACAGGATCGCATCCGCTTCGATCATGGCGCGCCCTTCCCACCCTCGGCCGAGATCTTCACCGACGAGCTCCGTTCCGCTTCATGCGACCTCGATATCTCGCTGGAGCAGACCGCGCAGCGTGGCGTGGCCCGAGCCCACCAGTACGAGCACGAGCAGGCCCGCCACGACGACGAGATTGAATTCGATCCCCTCCGACCCACCCTCCACCACGTAGAACCCGTGGGGCAGCTGGATCAGGAACAACCCCAGCAGCATGCGGGCGGCCAGGAGGAGCGCCACCGGGGTCACCCACAGGCCCACGATGAGGAGCAACCCACCCACGAGCTCGAGCAGCGCGACGCTCCAGGCGGCGAGGAGGGGCGCCGGAATGCCGGCTCCGCCGAGGGTCACCGCCGTGACATCGATGCCGCCGGTCAGCTTCGGCACGCCGTGGGCGATGAAGATCACGCCCAGCACGACCCGCAGGATGGCCAGCCCCAAGCCCGGATTGAACCCTTCGCTCACGCGGCGCTCCTCGGCCAGGCGGCATCTCGGCCGGGTGGGCGCCTCATGGCGGCGCCGCGCCCCGGCCGAGCGAAGTCGCTCAGGCGACCACCATGAGAGCGGTTCCGTACATGATGATCATGCCCAGCATCAACCCCGCCGCGTTGAGCGGGGTCAGGAGCCCGCGCGGCCACGCGCGCTGGACCAGCTTCGCGACTTCGATGATCACCTGGATGATGGCGCCCGCTCCCAGCGCGAGAAAGAACGTCGCCAGGGTGGGAGAGTAGGAAAAGCCACCGGCCCACGCCCCGAGAATGGTGGGTACACCCGCCAGGGCGCCCATCGCCCCGAAGTGCCACATCGCCGGTTTCTCGTCGGCGACGGGCGCTACGATGGCCAGGCCTTCCGTCGTGTTGTGGAGCGCGAATCCGATGACGAGGAAGCTCCCCAGGGCGATCTCGCCCAGGGCGTACGCGGCGCCGATGGCCAGGCCTTCGCCCAGATTGTGGAGCCCGATGCCGATGGCGATCATGTACGCGATCGTCAGCCCGGGCACCGCCTCGCCCCTGCGTTTCTGCGCCGCCGCCCCCATCGCCCGCAGCCCCACCACGGCCCCCACCACGCCCAGCGCGATCAAGCCGATCCCGCCGAACCCCTCAGGGACCAGGGCCGCGGCCTCGAGCGTGTGCTCGAAGGCGTCGACCAACAGGAACGCGAGCAGGCCGATCGTCAGGCTGAGGTAGAAGTGGACCCACTTGCGATCGATGCGTCGCAGGAAGGGATACCACAGCAGCCCGATGATGACGGGGATCACGCCCGCGTAGAGCCCCAACAGCCCGAACGTGGTCAGATACCGGGCGTTCGGACGCGGAGACTCGGTGGCCACCGCCACCTCGTGATCGAAGGTGAGTCCGGTCGATGTGACCAGTCGCACGACGTGGGGCTCGCCGTCGACCCAGGGATAATCCACCTCGAGCGTGGCACCCTTCAGCCGCGGGATGGTCGGATCCCGATCGATCCTGAAGCGCCAGTACGCTTCGTCTACCATGACCTGCGCGATGGTGACCGCCTCGGGCCCGCCGTTCACCACGCGGATCCGCATGACGCCCGACTCCGGGAAGCTGACCCGCTCGACCGTCAGCTCTTCGACGGGCGGGAAGGCCGCGCGGAACGGAGCCGTGGGATCGAAGCGCACGAAGACCGCCACCAGGATGGCCAGGAGGACGACCGGAAAGAGGCCCAGCATCCACCGACGTCCGTGGCCGCCCCCGGCCCCCTCGCCACCCTTCGCCGCCGCGGCCGGCCCCGCCGTGTCGCCCGCGGGCGCGGGCCGCCCCTCAGACATAGCGATGCACCGGGACGCCCCCGTCCGCCGCGAGGTTCTCGACCGCTTCGATGAACCCCATCCACCCCAGCTCGGCGAACTCGCTCTGGTGCGCGTGGAACATGTGCATGCCGGCGTGCTCCAGCGAGAATTCGAGAATGTGCCGTTCGCCCTGACACATCATGATCGTGTCGGTGAGCTCGTACTGATCGAGCCGGGTCCCGGTCCGGTACACCCGGAACATGCCCGCGTGCAGGTGGAACGAGTTGACAGGGTCGAACTCGGTGATGTTCACCAGGTAGACGCGGCACAGGTCGTTCACCCCGACCCGAATGGGATGATCCTGGTAATAGAACGCGGCCGTGTTCACCGCGTACACCTCGTTGTCGCCGTCGAAGTTCGAATCGAAGCCGTTCATCACCATGACCATCTCGCGGGCCGGCTCGCGACCGCCCGGCGGGTCGACGATGAACGTCCCGTACAGCCCTTTGTGGATGTGCCGCTTCAGCGGCATGGTGTGGCAATGATAGAGATGGAGCCCGAACGGTTTCGCCTCGAACTCGTACATGAACCGTTCCCCCGGCGCCACGATCGGCTCCACGCCATCCATGCCCGGCGGGTGCGTGCCGTGGAAATGGATGGTGTGTGGGTGCGATCCCGCGTTGGTGAACTCGACCTGGAGGATCTCCCCCTCGGTGCACCTGAACGTCGGGCCGGGCACCTGTCCGTTGTAGGTCCAGGCCGGATACCAGACGCCGGGCGCGATCTGGATCTCGCGATCGACCGCGACCACGTCCCACCGACGCACCGTGCGGCCGTCCGCGCGCGTGCCGACGGTGCCGTAGTCGAAATGCGTGAGGAACGCGCCCGGGTCGAAATCCCCCTCGGGCCGCGTGTCCCCGACGACACCCATGGCCTCTTCCTGGCCGGCGTGCGATCCCGCGTGCCCGCGTCCACGGGTCGGGGGCGCGATGCCGGCGGCCGCCAGCGCGCCGCGCGCGCCGCCGCGCCCCGCCAGATCCAACAGTGTCGCGCCGGACAATCCGGCCACGCCCACCGCCCCGAGCTTGAGCCATTCGCGGCGGCTGACCTTCTCTGCTCTCACCTTGCCACCTGCTCCCCGTGCTTCGCCTCGACGCCCCACGAAAGGGCGCAACCGAGGTCGCTCCTCGGCCGTCGTCGGCCCCATCCAGGATTTTTAGCCATAGCTAAAAATATGCCAGGAGTATGGAAAGGGATGGCCGCCCGCGTCAAGTCGGTTGACCGGGGCACGGGCGGGCCTTCAACTCAGAAACCCCGGGGCGGCTCCGCGCTCCGGGGCGTGCGGCCTGGCTGCGGAGACGCCCCCATGTCCCGTGATTCCCGAATGCCTCAGCGCTGGCGGTCCGAGCGCGTGCCGCCGAGCCGGCTGCCCGAGCTCATGGACGCCCCGGACTGCGATCGCAGGGCCCTGGCCGAGGCGCTCGAGGCCCTCGGGCAGGCCGGACGCCGCTTCGGGGGCGATCGGCTGCTTTGCCGGCAGGCGGGGGCGGCTCTCGCGGGGCGGCGGCCGGGGCCGATCCGCGTCCTCGACGTGGGCGCGGGCGGGGGAGACGCCGCGCTGGCGCTCGCCGACTTTCTGCGCCGCCGCGCTTGGCGGCCCGAGCTCTACTTGGCGGACCTCCACGGCGGGACGATCGCCCTGTGCCGTCGTCGCGTCCAGGAGCGCCGCGGGGGCTCGGAGCCGCCTTGTCGGTTCGTGCGACTGGACGGCGCCGCGCTGCCGTTCGCCGATGGCTCGTTCGACCTGGTCGTCTCGGCCCTCACGCTCCACCACCTCGAGGAGCCCGATGCGCGCCGGTTCGTGCGCGAGGTGGCGCGGGTCAGCGCCGGCGCGTGGGTGCTGACGGACCTGCGGCGGTCGCGGTTCTCCTTCGCCGCGGCCCGGCTCCTTTCGGCGACGGTATGGCGGGGCAACGCGTTCCCCCGCGCGGACGGTCCCGTGTCGGTCCTGCGGAGTTTCACCCCGTCCGAGGTGCGCGCGCTGCTTCGAGGCGTCGAGGGGCTGGAGGCCAGCGTCGTGCCGCGCCTCATCCGCTGGGCCGCCCGGGGCGGGAAGCGAGGGGAGCCTGCGGCGCGCGACCAGGACCGCCGAGGCGTGGCGGCGCCGACCGAAGGGGGGCGGGCCTGATGCGAGATGCCCACCGGGCCGGCGATGTGCTCATCGTCGGGGCGGGGCCCGCGGGCGCCTCGCTCGCGATCCGCCTGGCCCGCGCCGGCGTACGCACGATCCTGCTCGACGCTCGGGGCTTCCCGCGCTCCAAGCCATGCGGCGATGCGGTGAGTCCCGGTGCCACCCCCCTCCTGGAGGACCTCGGCGTGTGGGGGGCGCTGACGCGCGAGCCCGAGGGCCACGCCTTCATCGACCGGTGGCGGATCCGGTCGCAAGGCGGCGTGTGGTTCGAGGCCGCCTTCTCCGCGGCGCGCGAAGGGAGCCCGCCCCGGGGCCTGGCCATGGATCGGCGGCGGCTGGACGCCGCGCTGCTCGAGGCGGCGAGACGGGCGGGCGCCGAGGTGCTGGAGCGGCACCGCGTCCTCGGCGTCCGGTCCGGAAGAGGGCGCGCGCACGGTCTCTTGGTGCGGGGTCCCGAGGGCTCCGAGCGGCGTCTCCCGGCCCGCTTCGTCGTGGGAGCCGACGGCTTGCGCTCGCGCGTCGCCCGCGAGCTGGGCGGGGTCGAGCGGGGGAGGCGCCGCCGGCTCGCCGTGGTCGGGCGCTTCGAGGGCGTGGCGACGCGCGGGGGAACGGGAGAGCTTCGCCTCTCCGACGAAGGCGTGTTGGGCTACGCCCCCACCTCGCCCACCACCTGCAACCTCACCCTCGTCGTCCCCATGGCCCGCGGTGCGGAGCTGGCCGCGTCCCGCGGGAGCTTCTTCCGCGCTAGAATCGCCGCGTACGGCGCCGACGAGCTGGTCGCGGGAGGCGAGTTGGCGCGGCCCCTGGAGGTGACCGGGCCGTTCGAGGCGACGCCGGCCCGCCGCACGGCGCCCGGCGCGCTGCTCGTCGGAGATGCGGCCGGCTATTTCGACCCCTTCACGGGGCAGGGCGTGTTTCGCGCCCTTCTCGGCGCGGCGTTGGCGGCCGAGGCCCTCTTGCGAGCCCTCGACGACGCGCGGGGCGAGGCGCGTGCCCTGGCCGCCTACGAGCGGGCCCTGGACCGCGCCCTGGGACCCTCGCGACGCGTGCAGCGCCTCATCGACGGCGCGGTCTCGCACCGCCGCCTAATGGCGCCGACCGCCCGGTTGCTGCGCGCCCGCCCCCGGCTCGCCGCCCTGCTGGCCGACGCGACCGGCGACCGGCTGGAGACCGGCGCGCTGACCCGACCGGGCCCGTGGCTGCGCGCCATGCGCGCCCACCCGACCGGCGAGACCGGAGGGAGGAACCACCGTGCACACGCATAACGAGATCTTCGTTCGCGCCGGCCCGGACGCCTGCTTCGAGCGGGCGGCCGATGTGGAGCGCTGGCCCGACATCCTACCGCATTATCGACGCGTGGCGTTCACCCGCCGGGACGGCGACGGCGGCGGACGCGTTCGCATGGAGGCTTTTAGGCACTTCGGGCCCCTTCCCTATCCGATCTGGTGGGAGTCCGACATGGAGATCGATCGCGCGGCCCGCACGGTCCGCTACCGTCACGTCGACGGAATCACCCGGGGCATGGACGTCCTCTGGCGCCTTACGCCGGAGACGGGGGGCACGCGCATCGTGATCGTGCACGACTGGGAGGGGCCGCGCTGGCCTCTGATCGGTGGGATGGCGGCGCGCCTTGTGATCGGTCCCGTGTTCATCCACGTCGTGGCCGGCCGCACCCTCGAGGGCGTGCGTGCGGCGGCCGAGCGGGGGTCGGAGCCGATGGCGGCCGGCTCCGGACCAGCCCCCATGGCGGGGTCCGGCCCATGAGCGGCCGGCGCGTGGTGATCACCGGGATCGGGCCGATCACGCCCGTCGGCGAGGGCGTGGACGCGCTCGAGGCGGGGCTGCGGCGCGAGCGCTCTCCCGTGCGCGCCGTAGAGCGCTTCGACGCCTCGCCGTTCAGGACCCGCATCGCCGCGGAGCTCGAGGGATTCGACGCCGCGACCCGGCTCGGGGGCAAGCGGGCGCGCCGCGTGGATCGATTCAGCGCCCTCGGGCTCTCCGCCTGCTCGCTCGCCCTCGAAGACGCATCCCTGCATCCGTCCGGCGTCCCGGCCCATCGGGTGGCCGTCCAGATGGGCACCGCGCTGGGCGGGGTCGCGTACGCCGAGGAGCAGCACGGTCGGTTCCTCTCCTCCGGTCTGCGGGGGATCAACCCGCTCCTCGCCCTCTCCGTGTACGGCGGCGCGGTGAGCTGCAACATCGCCATCGACTACGGCTTCACCGGACCGAACTCCACCAACGCCATGAGCTGCGCGTCCGGCGCCCTGGCCGTCGGCCGAGGGCTCCAGCTGATTCGGGACGGAGAGGCGGACGTGGCCCTGTGTGGAGGCAGCGAAGCGCCGCTGGCGCCGCTCACGTTCGGCGCGTTCGCCATCATTCGGGCCATGTCGACCCGCAACGAAGATCCCGGCACGGCCTGCCGGCCCTTCGACGGGGACCGTGACGGCTTCGTGATGGGTGAAGGGGCCTGCGTGCTGGTGCTGGAGGAGCTGTCGCACGCGATGCGCCGCGGCGCGCGCGTCTACGCGGAGCTCTGCGGCTGTGGAACGACGACCGACGCCTACCACATGACCCAGCCCCGTCCCGGCGGCACCGAAGCGGCCCGCGCGATGCGGCTCGCGCTGGACGATGCCGGAATCGGCCCCGGCGTGGTCGACTACATCAACGCGCACGGTTCCTCGACCCCGCTCAACGACATCACCGAAGCCGAGGCCATCCGCGCGGTGTTCGGAGAGCGGGCCAGGGCCCTGCTGGTGAGTGGCACGAAAGCCTACTACGGGCACGCCCTCGGAGCTTCGGGAGCGATCGAGGCCGCGATCACCGCCCTGGGTCTCGCGCAGGGATGGGTTCCGCCTTCGCTCAACCTGTGGGATCCGGACGCGGATTGCGGCCTCTCGTTCGTGCCCGCGGGAGGGGCGACCCTGGAGCCCGAATACGCGCTCAGCAACTCGTTCGGGTTCGGGGGGATCAACGCGACGTTGGCCTTCCGCCGCTTCGACGCCTAGCGCCTACTCCGGTGTCGGCCCGCTTTCCAGCGCCAGGGACTCGATCGTCCCCAGCAGCCTCGCGCGCGCGGACTCGCGGGCCCGCTCGAGATCGGAGCGCGCCTCCTCCTTCACGGCCTCCAGCCGCGCCATGCCCTCGGTCTTGACGCGGTCCAGCCGGGCGCGGCCTTCGTCACCCGCCCTCTCGAGGCGGGCCAGGCACTCGTCCTTGGCCTGCTCCAGCTTGGCCCGGC
>JBFIOX010000064.1:0-10465 GCA_041610455.1 Gemmatimonadota bacterium | reverse complement strand
CCAGCAGCTCCGCCTGGGTGCCCTTTCCGGCCCCCGGCGGGCCCATGAGGATCAGGCGCACGCGGCGGGTCCGATGGCGGGCGACACGAGGGCGGGGCGGCGGAGCTGCGCCACTACATGTACCTCTGTCTGCCGCGGTACTTCACCCGCCCCTTCTTCATGAACCCTTCGTACTGCCGGAGCAGCAGGTGCTGCTGCATCTGCTGCACGGTGTCGAGCGCCACGCCCACCACGATGAGCAGCGAAGTGCCCCCGAAGAAGAAGGTCTGCAGGTCGAACAGCGCGAAGATGCCGAACGGCAGGATGGCGATCGCAGCGAGGTAGATCGCGCCGGGCAGCGTGATGTGCGTGAGCACGTGGTCGATGTACTCGGCCGTCTTGGCGCCCGGCTTCACTCCGGGGATGAACCCGCCCTGCCGCTTGAGGTTCTCGGCCAGATCGGCCGGGTTGAAGATGATCGACGTGTAGAAATAGGTGAAGTAGACGATGAGCACGACGTACGACGCGTAGTACCAGAACGTGCCGATCTGGAACAGCTGGCTGATGTCGTACAGGAGGCCGCGGAAGCCCGTGCTGCCCGGGCCCGGATTGCCGGTGAAGGCGGCCAGCGTGCCGGGGATGATGATGATCGATTGCGCGAAGATGATCGGCATCACGCCGGCCGAGTTGACCCGCAGCGGGATGAACGAGCGCTGGCCTTCGCGGATGCGTCCCCGTCCGACCACCTTGCGCGGGATCTGCACGGGAATGCGGCGCGCCGCCATGGTGAGCGCGACCACCGCCGCCATCACGAGGATCAGCGTGACGCCGAGCGCGATGAGCCGGAAGAGCGTGATGCCGCCCGCTCGGAAGAGCTCGAACGTGTTGATCACGGCGCCCGGGAAGCCCTGCAGGATCGAGAAGAAGATCAGCAGCGACATGCCGTTGCCGACGCCCCGCTCCGTGATCTGCTCGCCGAGCCACATCACGAACACGCCGCCCGTCGTGAGCATGAGGACGGTAAGCATGCGGAATCCCCAGCCCGGGTCGAGGACCGCGCCCGGCTGGGATTCGAGGAAGAGGGCGTAAGTGTAGGCCTGGCCGACGCACAGGACCACGGTCGTGTAGCGGGTCCACTGGGTCAGCTTGCGGCGCCCCTCCTCGCCCTCCTTCTGCAGCTTTTCGACGGTGGGGAAAACGGCGGCGAGCAGCTGGAAGAGAATGCTGGCCGAGATGTAGGGCATGATGCCCAGGGCCAGCACCGTGGCGCGTTGCAGCCCGCCTCCCACGAACAGATCGTAGATCCCGAAGATGGTGCCCTGGAACTGTCCGGCCAGCGCCTGCAAGGCCACCGCGTCGACGCCCGGGGTCGTGATGTGGGCGCCGAGGCGGTAGATGGCCAGACATAGGAGCGTGAAGAGAATCTTCTCTTTGAGCTCCGGGACCTTGAAGATGTTGGCGGCGGCCGCCGCCGCGCTGGTCTGGCCGTTCGCCATTAAGCTACTCGATCACTTGGGCCGTGCCCCCCGCGGCCTCGATCTTCTGCCGGGCGGCGGCACTGAAAGCGTGCGCCCGGATGGTCACGGCGCGCGGCACATCTCCCCGCGCCAGCACCTTGACGGGCTTGGCCAGGGTGCGGATGAGACCGTTCTCGCGCAGGACGCGCGGGTCGATCTCGTCCGCCTCTACGCGCGCGAGATCGGACAGGTTCACGATGCTCCACTCCACCCGCGCGTGGGGGTTGAACCCGCGCTTGGGCGTTCGCCGGTAGAGCGGCATCTGGCCGCCCTCGAACCATGGCGGGACGCGGGCGCCGGACCTCGCCTTCTGGCCCTTGTGCCCCCGGCCGGCCGTCTTGCCGAGCCCGGAGCCGTGCCCGCGTCCGACGCGCTTCGAGCTCCCGCGGGATCCCGCCGGAGGCGACAGGTTGTCCAGACCGATCCGTTCGCGCTCAGCCATCGTTGCCCACTTCCTCCGCTTCGACGAGGTGCGCCACCGCCTTCACCATCCCGCGGATGGCCGGGTTGTCCGGCTGCACCACCTCGTCCTGGTGGTGCTTGAGGCCGAGCGCGCGCAGCGTGTCGCGCTGCCGGCGCTGCGCCCCGGACCCGCTTCTCACCTGCCTGATCCGAAGCCGCTTAGCCACGCATCGCCTCCCGGACCGTCTGCAAGTCGATGCCGCGCTCGCGGGCCACCTGCTCGGGCGTCACGAGATCGCGCAGGCCGTTCATGGTGGCGTGCACGATGTTGATCGGGTTGTTGGTGCCGAGGCTCTTGGTGAGAATGTCCTGCACGCCGGCGCACTCGAGTACGGCGCGCACGGGTCCCCCGGCGATCACGCCGGTCCCCGGTCCCGCGGGCTTGAGCAGCACGCGACCCGCCCCGTGGTGACCGAGCGTCTCGTGCGGGATGGTCCCGTTCACCACGGGCACTTCGACCATGGCGCCGCGGGCCTGCTCGAAGCCCTTGCGAATGGCCTCCGCCACCTCGTTCGCTTTGCCCAGCGCGGTGCCCACCCGGCCCTGGCCGTCGCCCACCGCGACGAGCGCGGTGAAGGAGAATCGCCGTCCGCCCTTGACCACCTTCGACACGCGGTTGATGAAGATGACGTTCTCCTTGAGATTGTCCCCTTCGTCGCGCCGCTTTCCTCTCGCCATGATTCCTCTCGTTAGAAGCGGAGTCCGCCCTTGCGGGCGCCCTCCGCGAACGCCTTCACGCGACCGTGGTAGGGATATCCACCGCGATCGAACACCACGGTCGTCACCCCCTTCTCGGCCGCCCGCTCGGCCAGCCGCTTGCCGGCCGCGAAGGAGTGCGCGGCCTTGCCCGAGAAGTCCTCCGAGGCCTCCCGCCCGACCGAGCGCGTGGATACGCCGATCAGCGTCACGCCCCGATCGTCGTCGACGAGCTGGCCCTCCATGTGACGGAGGCTGCGGAACACGACCAATCGCGGACGCTCGGCCGTGCCGCGGATCTGCTGCTTGATCCGGGCGTGGCGCCGCGCTCTGAGCTTCAGCCGGTGCTTCGCCTTGTTCTTCATATGTGCATCGTCGCTCGGTTCGCGTCCTCGCTCGGTCAGCCGGCGACCGTGGCCTTGCCGGCCTTGCGGCGCACGTGCTCGCCCTGGTAGCGGATGCCCTTCCCCTTGTACGGCTCTGGGGGACGGATCTTGCGGATCTCGGCCGCCATCTGGCCGACCTTCTCCTTGTCGATGCCCTCGACGCGGATCAGCGTGGGCGACTCGAGGCTCAGCTTGACGCCCTCGGGGGGGACCACTTCCACCGGGTGGCTGAACCCGACCGTGAGCGAGAGGTTCCGCCCCTTCTGCTCGGCGCGGTACCCCACCCCGTGGATCTCGAGCCTGCGCTCGTAGCCGCTGTCCACGCCGGTGACCATGTTGGCCACGAGCGAACGGGTGAGACCGTGCAGCGCCCGGTGCTTGGCCTCGTCGCTCGGCCGTCCCACGCGGATCAGCCCATCCTCCAGGCTGAGGGTCATGCCGCTCGGCACCGTGCGCTCGAGCTCCCCCTTGGGGCCCTTCACGGTGATGTGCCGCCCGTCGATCTTCGCCTCGACGCCCTTGGGCAGGCGGATCGGCAGCTTTCCGACTCTCGACACGGCTATTCCCCCTAGTAGACCTTGGCGATGATCTCGCCGCCCACGTTCTGACTCCGGGCTTCGCGATCCGTCATCAAACCCCGCGAGGTCGACAGGATCGCGATCCCCATCCCTGCACGCACCTTTGGGATCGAGCCGGAGTTCACGTACTTGCGGAGGCCGGGCTTCGAGACGCGCTGCAACGAGCGGATCACGGGGCGGTCGTCGGGCGTGTACTTGAGGTACACCCGCAGACGCCCGTGCGCGCCGTCGTCCAGCACCTTGTAGCCGTGCACGAAGTGGTTCTCCGCCAACACGCGGGCGAGGTCGATCTTGATCTTCGAAAGCGGAATGTCCACGCGCCGGTGACCCGCCCGGCCCGCGTTGCGGATCCGGGTCAGCATGTCGGCGATCGGATCGGTCATCGTCATATCAGTCGCTCGCTCCGCTCATCTACCAGCTCGCCTTTCTGACGCCTGGGATCTCCCCGCGCAGCGCCTGCTCCCGGAAGCAGATCCGGCACAGCCCGAACTTGCGGATGTAGGCCCGCGGTCGTCCGCAGCGCTTGCAACGACGCACCTTGCGCGTGCTGAACTTCGGCTTGCGGTTCGCTTTCTGGATCAGAGACGTCTTCGCCATGTCCCCTTCTTGTCTGGTCTGCCTCGCCGTGGCACGCGCGGAGACGCGCGGACACCGGTCGGGCTAGACGACCACCGGGGTCTCGCCCCGGAACGGCATTCCCAACTCCCGCAGCAGCACCAGCGCCTCGTCGTCGCGCTTGGTGCTGGTCACGAAGGTGATGTCGAGACCGTGGATCTTCACGATCTCGTCGTAGTCGACCTCCGGGAACACCATCTGCTCCCGGATCCCCACCGTGTAGTTGCCCCGGCCATCGAAGGACCGGGTGCTGAAGCCGCGGAAATCGCGCACGCGCGGCACCGCCGTGCTGATGAAGCGGTCGAGGAACTCGAACATGCGCGCGTCGCGCAGCGTCACCATCACACCGATGGGCATGCCCGCGCGGAGGTTGAAGTTCGAGATCGATCTGCGCGCCCGCGTGATGACCGGCTTCTGTCCCGTGATCACGGCCAGCTCGTTGGCCGCGGACTCGAGCAGCTTCGGGTTGTCCTTCCCCTCTCCCAGGCCCGCGTTGAGCACGATCTTCTCCAACCGCGGGATCTGATGGGGATTGTCGAACCCGAACACCTCGGCCAGCTTGGGCCGCACGGTCTCCTCGTAGTGCGTGCGAAGTCTCGGCTTTCCGTTCTTCTCGCTCATCGTCTCTTCCGCCCCGTCAGCCCGCCGTCGGGATCGGGTTGTCGCACCGCTTGCAGATGCGCTCGATCGTCCCATCCGCGTCGTGGCGCCGACGCACGCGCGTCGGGGCGTCGCAGTGGGGGCACACGAGCATCACGTTGGAGGCCGAGATGGGGGCCTCGTACGTGACGATGCCTCCCTCCTTCACCTCCCCCTGGCGCGTGGCCGTGGGACGCTTGTGGTGCTTGCGCATGTTCACGTCCTTGACCACCACCAGCCCCTTGGCGGGGATCGTGCGGATCACCTGGCCGCTCGCCCCCCGGTAGTTGCCGGCGACCACCATCACGGTGTCCCCGGTCCGGACGTTCAGCTTCTTCTGCGTCATGCCGACTCTCGTTCCCTCTTCTTCTCGCGACCGCCTCGGCCTCAGATGACCTCGGGGGCGAGCGACACGATCTTCATGAACTGCTTGTCCCTCAGCTCCCTGGCCACGGGTCCGAAGATGCGGGTGGCGCGCGGCTCGTTCGCGTCGGTGATGAGGACGGCCGCGTTCTCGTCGAACCGGATGTAGCTACCGTCGGGACGGCGGTACTCCTTGGCCGTGCGCACCACCACCGCCTTCGCCACGTCGCCCTTCTTCACGGCGCCGCCGGGGATGGCGTCCTTCACCGCGACGATGATGACGTCGCCCAGACCCGCATAGCGCCGACTGGACCCCCCCAGCACTCGGATGCAGAGCGCGCGTCGCGCCCCCGAGTTGTCCGCGATGCGGACCATGGACTCCTGCTGGATCATCTCCCGCTCTCCGCTACTCGGGCCGCTCGACCAATTCCAGCACGCGCCACCGCTTCAGCTTCGACAGCGGTCGCGTCTCCTCGATCCGCACCACGTCCCCCGTGCGATACTCGTTTTCCTCGTCGTGGGCGTGGTACTTCTTCTGACGGCTCACCTGTTTCCCGTACAGGGGGTGCGCCAGTCGGCGCTCGACCGACACGACGACCGTCTTGTCCATGCGGTCGCTCACGACGGTGCCCTGGCGGACCTTGCGCCGCCCCTTCGTCCCGCTCCTGTCAACCATTCGGATTCTCCTCGGCGGCGCCCTTCCCGGCGGCTGCCGCGCGCTCGCCCGCGATCGTTAGCAGGCGGGCGATGTCGCGTCGCAGCGTGCGCACGAGCGACGGGTTCTCGAGGTCCTCGAACGCCGCCCGGTAGCGGAGCCGCGCCAGCTCCTCGCGGGCGCGCCCGATCTCCTCGCTCAACTCGTCGTCCGTCAGCTCACGGATAGCCATCGCGTCCAGTGCCACCTAGTCCTCCCGAATCAGGAAGCGCGTCTTGACCGGCAGCTTCGCGGCGGCGAGCTCCATGGCGCGCCGCGCGATCTCCTCCGTCACGCCCTCGAGCTCGAACAGGACGCGCCCGGGCTTGACCGGGGCGACCCATGACTCGGGGTTGCCCTTCCCCTTCCCCATCCGGGTCTCGGCGGGCTTCTGGGTGAGCGGCTTGTCGGGGAAGATCCGGATCCAGACCTTCCCGCCGCGCTTGATGTGCCGCGTCATGGCGACACGCGCCGCCTCGATCTGCCGGTTCGAGATCCAACCCGGCTCGATCGACTGCAGGGCGTAGTCGCCGAACGACACGGTGTGCCCGCGCGTGGCCTTCCCCCTCAGCCGGCCCTTCTGTTGCTTGCGGTATTTGACCCGCTTCGGCTGTAGCATGTCCGCCTACCCTCGCCCGCCGCCGCGTCGGCTGCGACCGCCGGCGGTATACGTCTGTCCGCGGCGATCCTCCACGACCTCGCCGTGGAAGATCCAAACCTTCACGCCGATCGTGCCGAACGTCGTGCGCGCCTGCGTCTCCGCGTAATCGATATCCGCGCGCAGTGTGTGCAGCGGGACGCGTCCCTCGTTGTAGCCCTCGGTCCGCGCGATCTCGGCACCACCCAAACGACCGCCGCACTGGATCCGGATCCCGCCAGCGCCGGCCCGCATTGCCGCTTGCACGGCGCGCTTCATGGCCCGCCGAAAGCTGATTCGCTGCGTCAGCTGGTGCGCCACGTTGTCGGCCACGAGCTGCGCGTCCGTCTCGGGACGCTTGATCTCCTCGACGTTGACGGACACCTCGGAGTCCGTGAGCAGCGCCAACTCATCGCGGAGCTTGTCCACTTCGGCGCCGCGCTTGCCGATCACCACGCCCGGGCGGCCCGTGTGGATCGTCACCACGATCTTGGTCGGCTTCCGCTCGATCTCGACGTGCGAGATGGCCGCGTGTCCGAGCCGTGCCTGGAGGTACTTCCGCAGCTTCTCGTCTTCGGCGAGCAGCTTGGCGAAGTCTCGGCCCTGCGCGTACCAGCGGGAGCGCCAGGGCTTGACCGTTCCCAGCCGAAATCCGTACGGGTGCGTTTTCTGACCCACGTTCAGTTCCTCGTGTCTACGACGACGGTCACGTGACTGCTCCGTTTCATGACGGGCGTGGCCCGTCCGTAGGCGCGCGGCCGCCAACGGCGCAGCGTACGGCCCTCGTCCACGTACGCCTCGCGCACGACCAGTTCATCCACGTCGAGCGCCTCTCCGGCCTCGTCGGCCTTGTAGGTCGCGTTGGCGACAGCCGAGCGCAGCAACTTGTCGATCGGCTCCGAGGCGGCCTTTTTCGAAAACTGGAGGACCGCGTACGCCTCGTTCACGCTCAGGCCGCGGATCTGGTCGATGACCAGCCGCATCTTGCGCGGCGACATGCGCAGGCCCCTCGCGGTGGCCGATGCCCTCATGTGCCGACGACCCCCCGGCGGTCCTTGGCCGCTCCGGAGTGCGCCCTGAACAGACGCGTTTGCGCGAATTCGCCCAGCTTGTGGCCCACCATGTTCTCCGTGATGTAGACCGGGATGTGATTCTTCCCGTTGTGCACCGCGATCGTGTGTCCCACGAACTCGGGGCTGATCGTCGAGGCGCGGGCCCACGTCTTGATGACGCGCTTCTCCCCGGAGTCGTTCATGGCCTGGATCTTCCGGTTCAGCTTCTCGTCGATATAGGGGCCCTTCTTGACGCTTCTCGGCATCGTCTCTCCTATCGCGTGCTCTTGCCGCGGCGCCGTCCGCGCACGATGAGCCGGTCGCTCTCCTTGTGTCGCTTGCGCGTCTTGCGGCCCTCGGGCTTGCCCCAGGGCGTGACCGGCGGCCGCCCCCCGGAAGAGCGTCCCTCGCCCCCTCCCAGCGGGTGGTCGATCGGATTCATGGCGACGCCGCGCACCTTGGGTCGCCGACCCCGCCAGCGGCTCCGCCCGGCCTTGCCCCAGCGGATGAGCTCGTGATCCACGTTGCCCACCTGTCCGACCGTGGCGCGGCAGTCCTGCGGGACCATGCGCACCTCGGTGGAGGGCAGCCGGAGCGTGACCAGCCCGCCCTCCTTGGCCACGACCTGGACCGCGGCCCCGGCCGAGCGGGCCATCTGGGCCCCCTTCTCCGGAACGAGCTCGACGGCGTGGACGACCGTGCCCAGCGGGATCTCGCCCAGCGGCAGGGAGTTGCCGAGCCGCGGCTCCACCCCGGAGCCCGATACGACCGTGTCGCCCACCTCCAGCCCGCGTGGATGGAGCACGTAGCGCTTTTCTCCATCGGCGTACTGCAGCAGGGCGATCCGCGCGGACCGGTTCGGGTCGTACTCCACCTCCGCCACGCGGGCCGGGATTCCGTCCTTGCGCCGCTTGAAGTCGATCTTGCGATAGCGGCGCTTGTGCCCGCCGCCGCGTCGCCGGCTGGTGACGTGTCCGTGGTGATTCCGCCCCGCCTTCTTGCTCAGCCCCTCGGTGAGAGACGGCTCGGAGTCCGAGCGCGTGATCTCGTCGAACGTCGAGACACTGCGGAAGCGCGACGCGGAGGTCACCGGCTTGAACTTGCGAATCGGCATCGATCAGGCTCCCTCGAGTGGGTCGACGACACCATCGGCCACCTCGATGATCGCTTTCTTCCAATGCGGTCGCCGGCCGATCGTCCGGCCCATCCGCTTCATCTTGCCGCGGACGTTCATGGTCCGAACCGACGTCACCCGACGTCCCTCGAACAAGGCCTCGAACGCACGGCGGATCTCGATCTTCGTCGCGTTCGGCGCGACCTCGAAGGTGTACTTGGCCCGGGGCTCGACACCCTTGGCGCGCAGCGCCTCGAGCCGCCGGCCCCCGGCGTCGGTGCCTTCGATCTGCAGCCTCGCCGAGCTCTTCTCGGTGAACAGCGGGCGCAGGATCACGTCTCGCGGCGCGCGGCTCATGCGTCACCTCCCGTCTCGCCGAGGGCCTCGGCCTCGATGAGCACGAGATCCGACCAGAGCACGTCGTAGGCGGACGCCTCGCCCCACGGGCGTACCATGACGCCCGGGAGGTTGCGCGCGGAGCGATACACGTTGGGCTTGTTGCCGCTGGTCATGAGCAGGACGTTGCCGTCCGCGGCCCCGATCTCCTTCAGCATCTGCGCGATGCGCGCCGTCTTGGGAGCGTCGAACTCTAGCCCCTCTAGCAGCGCCAGGTCTCCCTCCAGAGCCCGCGCGTTGAGCGCCGAGCGCAGGGCGAGCCGCTTGAGCCCCTTGGAGACGCGCGGGTCGTACGAGCGCGGCATGGGCCCGAACACGATCGAGCCGCCCCGCCATTGGGCGGAACGGATCGAACCCTGGCGCGCCCGTCCCGTGCCCTTCTGTCGCCACGGCTTGCGCGAGCCCCCGCGCACCATCGAGCGGCTCTTCGTCGAGGCGGTCCCCTGACGGCGGTGCGCCCGGAGCGCGGTCACTACTTGGTGCAACGCGTGCTCGTTCACCGTGCCGTCGAACACGTCGGAGGGGAGCGCTCGCTTGGCTCCCGACTTCCCGTTCGCGTCGTAGGTCGTGACTTTCATGAGGCCGGCCTCACGAGGACGATGTTGTGCCGCGCTCCGGGGACCGAGCCCCGGATCATGAGCAGGTTCTTCTCGGGATCGATGCGGATGATCTTGCGGCTCATCGCCGTGCGCGTCCCCCCGCCCATGCGCCCGGGCATGCGCTTGCCCTTGATGACCCGGGAGGGGTCGGTCCCGGCGCCGATGGAGCCGGGCGCGCGCAGCATCGAGCTCCCGCCATGCGAGCTGCGACCGCCTCCGAACCCGTGCCGCTTGACCGTGCCCTGGAAGCCTCTGCCCTTCGTGGCACCCGAGATCTTGACCTTCGAGCCCACCTCGAACATGGCCACGGTGAGCTCCTGTCCGGGCTCCAGCTCTTGGCCCTCGAAATCGAACTCGGCCAGCACCTCGGGGACGTAGTCGAGGCCCGCGCGGGCCGCGTGTCCGGCCGTCGGCTTGCGCACGCGCTGCTCCCTGCGGCGGCCGAACCCGATCTGCACGGCATCGTACCCGTCCCGCGCGGCGGTCTTGATCTGCACCACCGGGCACGGGCCCACCTCGAGCACGGTCACCCCGACGGCGACCCCGTCGTCGTCGAAGATCTGCGTCATGCCGATCTTGCGGCCAATCAATCCTGGCATTGGACTACTCTACCTTGATCTCCACATCGACCCCCGCCGCCAGATCGAGCTTCGTGAGCGCGTCGATCGTCTGGGGACGGGAGTCGTGGATGTCGATGAGACGCTTGTGCGTCTTGAGCTCGAACTGCTCGCGCGATTT
>JBFIOX010000063.1:0-10575 GCA_041610455.1 Gemmatimonadota bacterium | reverse complement strand
TGCCGGCGCGTTCGAGGAGCGCCTCGGCATCCTTGCCGGTGAGCTCGGACGTGCGCAGGTCCACCAAGACCAGGTGGGTGTCGGTGCCCCCCGACACGACGTCGTAGCCGTGCTCGGCCAAACGGTCGGCCAGCGCGCGGGCGTTGGCGAGGACGCCCCGCGAATAGGCGCGGAAATCGGCCGAGCCGGCCTCCCCCAACGCCACCGCCTTGGCGGCGACGACGTGCATGAGGGGGCCACCCTGGAGCCCCGGGAAGACCGCTTTGTCGATCGCCTTGGCGTGCTCGGCGCGGCACAGCACGAGCCCGCCCCTGGGTCCCCGCAGCGTCTTGTGCGTCGTGGAGGTCACGACGTCGGCGTGCGGCACCGGAGAGGGGTGGACCCCGGCCGCGACCAGACCGGCGATGTGCGCCATGTCCACCAACAGGCGGGCGCCGCTCTCGGCCGCGATCGCGCCGAAACGCTCGAAATCGAGCTCGCGCGGGTAGGCGCTGGCCCCCGCGACGATCAGCGCGGGTCTCTGGCGCAGCGCCAGCTCGCGCAGCGCCTCGTAGTCCAGCAGCCGGTCCGACTCGCGCACGCCGTACGGCACCACACGGTACCACTGGCCGGAGAAGTTCACCGGGGAACCGTGCGTGAGGTGCCCACCGTGCGAGAGGTCCATCCCGAGCACCAGGCTGCCGGGCTCGGCCAGCGCCTGGAACGCGGCCATGTTGGCCTGCGAGCCGCTGTGGGGCTGCACGTTCGCGTGCTCCGCGCCGAACAGGTCGCGCGCCCGCTCGATCGCCACGCGCTCGACCTCGTCGACGTGCTCGCATCCTCCGTAGTATCGCTTGCCGGGGTATCCCTCGGCGTACTTGTTCGTCATGACGCAGCCCGTGGCCTCGAGCACCGCTCGCGACACGAAATTCTCGCTCGCGATCAGCTCGAGCCCCGTGCGCTGGCGCTCGAGCTCGCGCTCGATTGCCGCCGCGACGCCAGGATCCGCCTCCACCAGTGGTCGGGGATCGAGGCGTCCCGCCACGTCCGATTCCATCGTCGATGACACGTTCGAGACTCCTTCCTCAGGGCGTGGCGCGGCGACCGAGCGTGAGGCGCGCCGCTCTACGGGCATCCGCGTCAATACGGTGCGCGGTGCAGTCGGCCGACGCGCTCCAGGCGGCGCTCGGCCACGCGATCGGCGGCCTCCCCGCTCGTCACGCCCTCGGCGTCGGCCAGATCGAAGATGGCCAGCAGCACGTTGAAGATCTCGCCCGCCTTCCGCTGCGAGCGCTGCAGCGTCCAGCCCGCCAGCTCCGAGTAGACGTTGATCAACCCACCCGCGTTGATCACGTAGTCGGGCGCGTAGAGGATGCCGGCCTCCTGCAACAGGTTGTCGTGCTGCGGTCCCGCCAGCTGGTTGTTGGCGGCCCCCGCGACGATGTCGAATCGGAGACGCGGGACCGTCTCGTCGTTGATCACCGCCCCGAGGGCGCAGGGGGCGAAGATGTCCGCCTCCACGTCGTAGATGGCGTCGGACTTCACCACCTCCGCGCCCAGCTCGTCGGCGATGCGCGAGGTCCGCCCCTCGTCGATGTCGGAGACGAACAGCTTGGCGCCCTCCTCGCCGAGATACCGGCAGAGGTGATAGCCGACGTGACCCACGCCCTGCACGGCCACCGAGCGCGTCTTGAGGCTGGCCTCCCCGTACTGCTTGAGCGCGCACGCCTTGATCCCGCGGTAGACGCCGTACGCGGTGACGGGCGACGGATCGCCCGAGCGACCCTCGATGCCGACGACGAACTCCGTCTCCATGTGGACGAAGTCCATGTCCTCGACCGAGACGCCCACGTCCTCGGCGGTGATGTACCGGCCGCCGAGGCTGTCGATGGCCCGGCCGTGCGCGCGCATGAGCATCTCGCGGTCACGTGTCTTGTTGTCGCCGATGATGACCGCCTTGCCACCGCCAAGGTTGAGACCCGCGATCGCGGCCTTGTAGGTCATGCCGCGCGACAGACGAAGGACGTCGACGAGCGCATCTCGATTCGATTGGTAGGGCCAGAATCGGGTCCCTCCCAGCGCGGGTCCCAGCGTGGTGTCGTGCACCGCGATGATACCGCGATACCCGCAGGAGGGATCGTGGCTGAACACCACCTGCTCGTGGCCCATCGAGGCGAGCAGATCGAAGATCTCCGGACTTCTCTTTTCCAGCTCTTCGTTGAGCGCCCCCTCGGGCACCTCGAGTCCTGGACGGGTCACGTATCTCCTCTTTCCCGGTACAGTTGCCGCGCGATCAGACCGCGGTGGATTTCGCTCGCACCTTCGTAAATCTCCGTCACCTTCGCATCTCGGAACAGCCGCTCGACCTCGTATTCACGAGAGTATCCGTATCCTCCGTGCACCTGGACGGCGCGTCGCGCCGCGAACATGGCCGTCTCGCTCGCGAACAGCTTGGCGGTGCTCGAGAGGCGCCGGCTCCGCGGATCCTCGGCCATGTAGGCCGTCGCGGCGCGCTCGAGAAGACCGCGGCTGGCTTCGAGCCGGGTGCCAACCTCCGCCAGCAAGAACTCGATTCCCTGGAAGTCCTTCAGCGGCCGGTCGAACTGCTCACGCTCGGCCGCGTAGTCGAGGGCCGCGTCGAGGGCGGCGGCCGCGATGCCGATCGCCTGGGCGGCGATCCCGAGCCGGCCTCCCTCCAGCGCCTCGAGCGCGTACCCGAAGCCCCCACGCGGTTCCCCGATCAAGTACTCGTCCGCGAGGCGGACGCCATCCAGCGCCAGGGACACCGTCTCGGAGCCGCGCAGGCCCATCTTGCGCTCCTTCTTGGCCGGCCGGAAACCCGGCGTCCCCTTCGGTACGATGAAAGCCCCGATTCCCCGAGTCCCGAGCCGCTCGTCGGGCGTGTCGGTGCGCACGAACGTGAAGACGAGATCGGCCGCGGCCCCGTTGGTGACCCACATCTTCTCGCCGTCGATCCGCCAGCCATCGCCATCCCGGACCGCCTGCGTTCGCAGGGCCGCGGCGTCGGAGCCGGCGCCTGCCTCCGAGAGCGAGAAGGCGGCGAGAAGCTCGCCGCTGGCCATGCGTGGGAGCCACCGGCGGCGCTGCGCATCGCTCCCGTGCCGCGTCAGGATCGACACCGGAAGCGAGTTGTGGACGCTGACCGAGACGGCCACGCCGGCGTCTCCCCAGGCCAGCTCCTCGAGGACGTACAGGTAGGTCAGGAGATCGAGGCCCAGCCCACCGTACTCCTCGGGCACCCGCATGCCGAGGAACCCCAGCTCGGCGATCTCGCGATGAATCTCCAGGTCGAAGCGCTCCTCCTCCCGGTCCCGGCGCTCGGCCGTCGGGCGAAGGCGCTGCTCGGCGAATTGGCGAGCCAGCTCGAGTATCTGGCGCGCGTCTTCGTCCAGGGCGATGCCGGAGAAGAACCTGCGGGACACGGACCCCCTAGCCTTCGCGATGCTCGTAGAATCCGCGTCCGGACTTTCGTCCGAGCCTTCCGGCCGCCACGTACTTCCGGAGCAGCGGGCACGGCCGGTACTTCGGGTCCCCCAGCTCGTCGTGCAGCACCTCCATGATGGCCAGGCACGTGTCCAGGCCGATGAGGTCCGCCAGCTCGAGCGGTCCCATCGGATGGTTCATCCCGAGCTTCATGACGGTGTCGATCGCCTCGGCGTCGGCGACCCCCTCCATGAGGCAGAACACCGCCTCGTTGACGAGGGGCATGAGGACGCGATTGGAGACGAAGCCCGGAGCGTCTTCGACCAGCACCGGTACCTTCCCCAAGCGCTCGCACAGCTCCACGGCGAGGCGCGTCGTCTCCTCGGAGGTCACGAGCCCGCGCACGACTTCCACCAGACGCATCACCGGGACCGGGTTCATGAAATGCATGCCGATCACTCGATCCGGCCGCCGGGCGCGGGCGGCGATCGCGGTGATCGAGATCGAGCTGGTGTTCGACGCGAGCACCGCTCCTTCCGAGGCCGCGGCCGACAGCGACTCGAACAGCGCGTACTTGAGCTCGCGATCCTCGCTCGCCGCCTCCACGACCACCTCGGCCTCGGAGAGGTCATCGAGCGAAGTGCCCGGCGCGATGCGGGACAGGGCGGCCGCCGCATCGTCCTCGCCGATGCGGTCCTTGCGCACCTGCCGCGCCAGGTTGGCTTCGATGGCCCGCCGCGCCCGGTCCAGCGCCGCCGGATCGACGTCCACCAGCCGCACCTCCATCCCGGCGAGCGCGAACACGTGGGCGATGCCGTTCCCCATCGTCCCCGCCCCCACGACGCCGACGCGCCGGACCTGGTCCGCTCCCATCATCTGGCCGAGTCGGTCATGGGTCGGATCACCGCGCTCTCTGGCTCGAGTTCGCCGGAGTCGGGGCCTCGCTCGCAGCGGCGCCCATCGGCTCGGCGGGCGACAAACTCTCGTCTCTCGGCGGGAGACGCCACATCCACCAAACGCCGAGCAGGCTCACTGCCGTGACGAGCAGTCCTCCCTCCGGCCCGAAGGCACCGCCGGTCAACAGGGCCGGCCCGGTCACTCGCGGCTCGAAACCCGGCATCTCGAGCTCGAGCCCGCTCACCGACAGCTCGCTCACCGCCATGACCCAGTTCCATCCCAGGTGGATGCCGGTCACGTACCACAGGCTTCGCGTGCGCCAGTAGGCGACGCCGAGGAGCACGCCGGCGAACGTGATGTTGAGGAGCGGAAGCGCGGCCACGTTGGGATTGGCCCCGTGCAGGGCACCGAACGCGAGCGAAGTGACCGTGACCGCGGCCAGCGCCCCGAAGCGCCGCTCCAGGACCTGGAAGGGATAGCCTCGGAAGAGCAGCTCTTCGACGAACGCGGCCCCGAGCAGAAGGGCCGCCAGCCCCATGGCCGTCTCCAGGGGCGAGCCACCCGCGGGGTCCGCCCCCCACGACACCCAGCCCGCCAGCCCGAGCGCCACCACCACGGCCCCGATCAAGAGGAGGCCGACCAAGGCCCCGGCACCCAGATCGGCGAGCCCTCCCGCACCTCCCCTCAGGCCGAGCGAGCGGAGGGGACGCCGCTCGATCCGGCGCGTGAAGTAGGCGCTGGCCGCCAGGGCCGCGCCCAGGAGCGGGATCACGCTCCAGGCGGTGAGGGTGTTGGTCAGGGGCGCGCCTGCCAGCGCGAGCGCCTGCACGCCCACGAACCCAACGAGCATGAAGAGACCGGCAAAGCCTCCTAGCCGGAGGAGCCAGGCCCAGCGCGCGCCGAGGGGACCGCGTCCGGACGTCAGATCCGCTCCACGCTCAGCGCTACCGCGTTGCCCCCGCCCAGACAGAGCGTCGCGAGACCCCGCTCGCCATCACGATCTCTCAACGCGTAGAGCAGCGTCGTGAGGATCTTGGCGCCCGAAGCGCCGATCGGATGCCCCAGGGCGATCGCCCCGCCACGTACGTTGAGCCGCTCGAGATCGATGCCGAGCTCGCGAGCGTCCGCCAGCGCCTGCACCGCGAAGGCCTCGTTCATCTCGATCAGGTCGTAGTCGTCGACGTCGGTCCCTTCGCGCTCGAGCAATCGGGAGACCGCCGTGACCGGCGCGAAGAAGAGATCGCGCGGCGCCGTGGCACCCACGGCATAGGCCGCGATGCGAGCCAGCGGCGGGAGCCCGTGCGCCTCCGCGTACGCCTCCGAGACGACGACGGTCGCGGCCGCGCCATCGTTGAGGCCCGGCGCGTTGCCCGCGGTCACGCTGGGCTCGGTAACCTCGGGAGGGGCGTCAGCCGCGAAGGCCGGCCTGAGCTTGGCGAGGGCCTCCAACGACGTGTCGCGCCGCGGGGTCTCGTCCACCGCGATCGTCACGGTGCCCTTGCGGGTCTCGATGTGCACTGGCGCGATCTCCGCCTCAAACTCACCCGCGTCGATGGCGCGAACCGCCTTCTCGTGGCTGGCGAGCGCGAAGCGGTCCTGGTCCTCTCGGCCGATCCCGGCCTTGTGGGCCGTGTATTCCGCGTGCCCTCCCATGTGACACGTTCCGAACGAGCACCACAGGCCGTCGTGGATCAATCCGTCCACCAGCGCCCGGTCGCCGAATTTGACACCTTCCCGATAGCCGCGGAGCAGGTAGGGCGCGTTCGACATGGACTCCATTCCTCCGGCTACCACCACGCGCGCGTCGCCGGCCTTTATGGCCTGGGCGGCCAGCATCACGGCCTTGAGTCCCGAACCGCAGACCTTGTTGATCGTCAGGGCCGGTACGGTCTCGGGAACGCCGCCCCGAATGGCCGCCTGTCGGGCGGGAGCCTGGCCCACGCCGGCCTGCACGACGTTGCCCATGATCACGTCGTCGATGTCCTCGAGGTCGATCCCCGAGCGCTCCAGGACCGCCCCGATCGCGTGGGCCCCGAGGTCGGGGGCCGCCAGCGAGGACAGTCCACCCATGAAGCGCCCCGTCGGGAGGCGCGCTGCACCCACGATGACGGCCGTCCGCTCCTTCTCACTCATCCGGTCCGTGTCCTTTCATGTTTCCGTGGTCGTCCCGCAGCTCGGCGAGCCGGCATCCCTTCCCGCGGGACGGCGGCCGCGCCCGCGCCACCGCGACGGTCGGATCGTGTCCGAACACGAGCAGCCAACCCTCGCGACCCGCGCGCGTCAGCCAATGCGCCTTCTGGGCCGCCGTCACGGCCGGTTCGAGGTCGAAGGCCGCGATCCAGGGGATTCGGACGTGCGCCGCGGTGGGCACGAGGTCCGCCGGAAAGCAGACCGTCTCCTCCCCGACCTCCACGAGCACGCCTTGGTGGTGAGCCGTGTGGCCGGGCATGCCGACCAGGCGCACGCCGGGCAGGACCTCCACGTCGCCTTCCAGCAACTCGAGCGCACCGGCCGGCTCGAGCGGGTCGAAGTCCTCGCGCCGGTAGCCCGCCTGTACATACGGGTCGTCGCAATGTGCCGCCTCCCACTCGCCGCGCCGGACCAGGTATCGGGCAGACTGGAAAGCCGGGTACGACGCATCGCCCCTTCGCTCCGTGTTGCCACCCGCGTGATCGAAATGCAAGTGCGTATTGACGACGAGATCGACATCGTCCGGCCCGAGCCCCAACGCCGCCAGCGACCTGTGCAGGGCGCTCGGTTCGCCATCGTTCTCGATACCGTACATCTCGCGGAACTCACGGGGCGCTTTGCGGCCCGCCCCGGTATCGACCAGCACGCGGCCCTCCGGAGTGTCGATGAGCAGGCAACGCATGGCGAGCCCGATCCGGTTCCGCTCGTCGGCGCCCAGGTACCCGCTCCACAGCGGCTTGGGGACGACCCCGAACAACGCGCCACCATCGATCCGCAGCGTCCCCGCCACGATCGCGTGGACACGGATTCCCCGGCCCTCAGCGACCAGCATGCGTGCCCGGCCCTACCCGTCCCGCCTCGTCGGCGACCGGCTTCGACGGGGCCAACGCGCGGCGGAGTCCCGCCCAAGTGGTCCAACCGCGCCGCTCGGCGTCCGCCAACATTCTGATCAGCACCTGGGCCGTCGCGATGGCATCGCCCTGGGCCCGGTGGCGGTCCCGGATCTCCACCCCGTAGTAGCGTGCCAGCGCATCCAGGCCCCGGCGCTCCAGACCCGGCAGCAGTCGACGGGCGAGGTGTACCGTGCACAGGCGGGGACCGCGGGGTGGCGCGGCCCCTATCCGGCGCATCTCGCCCTGGAGGAACCCCCAGTCGTACCCCACGCTGTGAGCCACGAACACGCGCCCCCGCAGGCGCGAGCGGACCTCGTCGGCGATCTCGCCGAAGCGCGGCGCGCCCCGGATCATCTCCGTGCGGATCCCGGTAAGTCTGGTGATCCAGGGGGGCACCGCCACGCCGGCGTCGAGCAAGGTGGCGAAGCTGTCGATGATCGCCCCGCGTTCCACGTGCACGATGGCGAGCTCGATGATGCGACCGCTCCGGCCCGCCATCCCTCCCGTGGTCTCCACGTCCACGACCGCGAAGCGGAGACCGGCGAGCGCCTTCTCGGACTCGGGTTGGGAGGTGACCCGCCACAGGTCGTCCGGTCCGCGGGACACATCGGGGTGCTCTCGAAACAGCTCGCGCAGCACGCGCTCGGCCACGTGCGCCGGACCGCCCGACAGTCCCAGGGCCCGCGCCGCCAGCTCTCGGCTGTCCAGCGGGCCGCCCGCGAGCAGGCCCAGGGCGCGCTCCACCAACACCCCTTCCCTGGCGAACGCGACGCCCGGATCGCCGATCGGAGCCCGGACCGGCCACCCCGCCCCCCCTTCTCCTACCACGCCACGTCGTCGCGCAGCACCGGCAGCGTCATGCAGCGCGGGCCCCCGCCCCCGCGAACGAGCTCCGATCCGCGCACGGTGATGACCATCCGCTGGCCCGGCCCGGGCAACCGCGCCGCGGCCAGGAAGCTCTCGGCGGGCACGATGTCGAAGCCGGCGTCCCGCTCGAGGGCCGCCAGCGTCTGGTCGTTGCGGTGGTAGGCCACGACCTGTCCAGGGGCGACGGCGAACATGTTGCACCCCGATCCCCACTGCTCGCGCTCCTGCCGCGCCCGGAGGGGGCCGCCGCAGAACACCGGCTCGAGCGGCATGTCCACCGCCCGCAGCGCCCCGAACAGGTCGTCTCGCTCGAGCACGGTGTCGCGCCCCTTGGCCACGTGCATTACGGGCAGGCGGGTGGGACCGACGAAGTGGGGCGGGAAGACGCAGCACAGCTCGCGGTCCAGGATCGTGAAGATCATGTCCAGGTGGATGGCGGCCCGCTCGCGCGGCATGAGCACCACCAACACATCCTGCACCGCCGTGGAAGCGAACAGGGTCTCGGACAAGGCGCCGATGCCCGAAGCCGAGGTCCGCTCGCTCAAGCCCACGAGCAGCAGATCCTCTCGCAACACGTGCACGTCGCCACCCTCGATGCTCGTGTTGATGCGGCGCTCGTCGGTCCCGTCGTACAACAAGCCCGCGTTGGCGAGCAACGGGTGAAAGGTGAACAGGGCCCGCATGATGAGCTCCTCGGTCCAGCGAACGGCGTGCGCCATCGAGGAGACCATGGCGTAGTCGCCCACCACGCAGGCGGCGTCACGGGCGAAGAAGAGGTTGGGCAACGGCGGTAGCAGGTAGCCCGACTCGTTGAGGATCTCGGCCAGGGACTCGCCGCGCGCCGGCGAGATCTCGACGCGCTTTCCCTCCACGAACAACCGCGCCAACTCGACCCCGTCGGCCTCGCCCGCCTGCGCCCGGACGCCTTCGTCCGCGCGCGCCAGCACGAACTCGCGACCGTCGTAGCCATCGAGCACGTCGGCCAGGAGGTCGAGGATCTCGTGCACTTCGCAGAACCGCTCCAACACCTTGCGGAAAGTGCGGTGCTCGGAACGCGACTCCTCTTCGTCGAGCAGGTCGTCGAACAGGTAGGTCGCGCGGTTGCGCGGGGTCACCACCGACAGCTCGGGGCCAGGCTGATGGCACAGAACGCGGCGGAGGGTCCCGATCTCGCTCGTGACCCGGACCGTCATGCGGGCTCGCCGTCCGCGGCATCGCGCCGCCGCGCCGCGCTCAACAGATAGCTCAACCCCTCCAACTCGAGCACCACATCCACGGTGCGCACAGGGACCCCGTCGACGTCCTGCAGCTCGGTAGGGGCGAAATTGAGGATCGCCTCGACGCCCGCCGCGGCGAGGGCATCCGCCACCTGGGGCGCTGCCTCGGGCGGCGTCGCCACGATGCCGATCTCGACCCCCCGCTCGCGCACCACCGATGCCAGCTCGGACACGGGAGAAACGGTGATCCCGAACACCTCCCGCCCGATCTTGGCGGGCTCGCTGTCGAAGGCCGCGACGATGTCGAAGCCCCGCGCTTCGAAGTCCCGGTAGCCGAGCAAGGCCGAGCCGATCTTCCCGACTCCGACGAGACAGACGCGCCAGGCCTGGGTGAGGCCCAGAATCTCTTCAAGCGTCTCCCTGAGGGGCCCGACCGCGTAGCCGCGTCCGCGCTTGCCGAACGAGCCGAACAGGCTGAGGTCCTTCCGCACCTGCGCCGACGTGGCGCCGGTGCGCGCAGCCAGCTCGCTGCTAGACACCAGCTCCACCCCTCCGCGGCCTAGCTCGCGGAGCATCCTCAGGTAGAGGGAGAGCCTCCGTACGGCGGAATCCGAGATCCTGGCACTCATCCGTGGGCTTGTGAAAGTATTCACAAATCAAGATAGTCGGCAGCCCGTCGCAACTCAACGCCGTCTCAGTGCGAGGCCGTCCCACTGCGATCCGGCGGCGGAGCGGGGGTCGGGGACCGGGCCTGCAGGGCCTCGGCCAGCCGCACGAAGTCGTCCGGGGCGAGCGCCTCGGGCCGCGCCCGCGGATCGAGCCCCAGGTCCGCGAGGAAAGCTTCGGAATCGCCGGCGAACCCGAGCTCCGGCGCGCTGCGCAAGATCTTCTGCATCTGCTTGCGCCGACGGCTGAAGCAGGCGCGCGTGACGCCCCGCAGCGCTCCCGCCCCCAGCCGCTCCGCCCGCGCTCTGTCGGGCACGATGACGACGAGCGATGAGTCGACGTCGGGCACCGGGCGAAACGCCTTCCGACCGATGTCGAACCGACGGTCCGCCTTCGCCACCGCCTGCACGCCCACCGAGAGG
>JBFIOX010000062.1:0-10579 GCA_041610455.1 Gemmatimonadota bacterium | reverse complement strand
CCGCCGCCGGGGGCGGCGCGGGGCCCGGGCTGCGGGGTACACTCCCCCAGGGCCCGCCGGGCAAACGCCGGGCGGTCGACCCCTCAGCGCACGAAGGAGGCGGCATGCTCGAGCGACTGATCTTTGCGACCCTGCTCGCGGTTGGCGGGTCGATCGTCCCCGGAGCCGCCATCGCGGCCCAGTCCGCGGCGAACGGCGCCAACGGCGACCCGACCCTGATGCTGGCGGACCCGGCCACGAGCGCGGAGCGGGTCGCGTTCACGTATGCCGGCGACCTGTGGACGGCCCGTCACGACGGAACGGATGTGGTGCGACTGACGACGCACCCCGGGCAGGAAGCCAACCCCCGGTTCTCTCCCGACGGCGCGTGGGTCGCTTTCAGCGGCCAGTACGACGGGAACACCGACGTTTTCGTCGTGCCCGCGAGGGGGGGCGTGCCGCAGCGGCTCACCTGGCACCCCGCGTCCGACTGGGTGCAGAGCTTCACCACCGACGGGAGCCGCGTGCTGTTCGCGTCGGGTCGAAACGCCTACACGGGGCGGCACGAGCAGTTCTTCACGGTCTCCACGGCGGGCGGGCATCCCGATCAGCTCCCCATCCCGCACGGCTTCAGGGCCGCGTACTCGCCCGACGGGTCCAAGATCGCCTATACGCCGCTGTACGAGGCCTTCACCCAGTGGAAGAACTACCGCGGCGGGACGGCCACCCGCATCTGGATCTACGACGTGGCGGACCATTCGGTGCAGCAGGTGCCACAGCCCCCGGAGCGCGCCAACGACACCGATCCGATGTGGATCGGCGATCTCGTCTACTTCCGGTCGGACCGGAACGGCGAATTCAACCTGTACTCGTTCGATCCCGCGACCGGGCGCGTCCAACAGCTCACGCGCCACGAAGACTTCCCCGTCTTGCGCGCGTCGGCCGGGGGAGGCCGCATCGCTTACGAGCAGGCCGGGCGCATCCACCTGCTCGACCCCGCTTCGGCCGCGGCGACTCCCGTCCCGATCTCGGTCACCGCCGATCTCCTCGAGCTGAGGCCGCGCTACGCGGCCGGGCGTCGATTCATCCGGAGCGCCGCCCTGTCGCCCTCCGGGGCGCGGGCCGTGTTCGAGTTCCGCGGCGAGATCGTCACCGTGCCACGCGAGAAGGGCGACCACCGCAATCTGACCGCGTCGGTCGGGGCGCACGAGCGCGATCCGGCATGGTCGCCGGACGGTTCCCGCATCGCGTTCTTCTCGGACGCCTCGGGCGAGTACCGGCTGCACGTGGTCCCGCAGGACGGCAAGGGCGAAGCCCGGGCGTACGATCCGGGCGGGGCGGGATTCTACGAGAATCCCCGCTGGTCTCCCGACGGGACCAAGATCAGCTACACGGACAACGCGCGCTCGGTGTATTGGATCGACCTCGCGAGCGGGCGCGCGCGGCGCGTGGGTGGCGACTTCATCTACGGTCCGCTCCCGCCGCCCCGCCACGCCTGGGCGCCCGATTCGCGCTGGCTCGTGTTCACCGCGAACAACGCGACCAACATCAATACCGTCTACGCGCACGCGGTCGAGACGGGCGAGACGCGACCGGTCACGGACGGCCTCAGCGAGGTGTCGGAGGCCGTATTCGACGCGAGCGGGAAGTACCTGTACCTGCTCGCGTCCACCGATGCGGGCCCCGTGGTGCAGTGGTTTGCGCAGTCCAACAACGACGTGCGCATGACCAACGCCATCTACCTCGTGGTTCTGGCCAGGGGGACGCCGTCGCCCCTCGCCAGGGAGAGCGACGAGGAGACCGGGGAGCGCGCCAGCGAAGCGGCGGACGCGGCCGACCCGCCGGGAGGCTCCGGAGGCACCGTCGCGGTTCGCATCGATTTCGACGGACTCGACCAGCGGATCCTCGCGCTGCCGCTGCCCGAGGCCGGGTACCGGGGCCTGACCTCGGGCGCGCCCGGGCGACTCTTCTACCTGCGCTCGGATTTCGCCTCCGGGTTCGGAGGCGGAGGCGGGACGGCGAGCCTGCGGCGCTGGGACCTCGACGCGCGCGAGGAGAAGACCCTCGTTCCGGACGCCGACGCCTTCGCGCTCTCGGCCGACAACGAGAGCGTGCTCTACGCCACCGATGGGGGGTGGTTCATCGGGAGCGCGAAGGGCACCGACATCGCGTCGGAGGCCGACCGGCTGGCGACCGACGACATCAAGGTGCGGATCGACCCGCGGGCCGAGTGGCGCCAGATCTACGAAGAGGCGTGGCGCATCAACCGCGACTTCTTCTACGATCCGGGCATGCACGGGGCCGACTGGCCGGCCCTCAAGACGAAGTACGCGGCGTTTCTCCCGCACCTGGCGACCCGCGCCGATCTCAACCGGCTGCTCGAGTGGCTGCACTCCGAGCTGGCGGTGGGACACCACCGCGGGGGCGGGGGCGACTTCCTGCTGGACGCGGAGGACGTGCCGGGCGGCCTGCTCGGGGCCGACTACGTGGTCGATCGGGGGCGGTACCGCTTCAGCCGGGTGTACGGGGGCTTGAACTGGAACCCCGGGCTGCGCTCTCCCCTGACCGAGCCGGGCGTCGAAGTGTCGGAGGGCGAATACCTGCTCGCCGTCGAGGGCGTGGAGCTGCGCCCCCCCGAGAACCTCTACAGCCGCTTCGAGAATACCGCGGGCAGGATCGTGGAGATGACCGTGGGACCGAACCCAGACGGGACGGGAGCCCGTACCGTGCGGGTCGTCCCGATCGAGAACGAGCGCGCGCTACGCAACCGGGCCTGGGTCGAGGGCAATCTGCGCCGCGTGCAGGAGGCCACCGGGGGACGCGTGGCCTACGTCTACGTCCCCAACACGGCCGGCGCCGGCCACCAGTACTTCAAGCGGTACTTCTATCCGCAGACCCACAAGGACGCGGTGATTATCGACGAGCGTCACAACGGCGGCGGGCAGGTCGCCGACTACTACATCGACATCCTGCGCCGGCCCTACATCTCGCACTGGGCGATGCGCTACGGGGCCGACTTGGTGACGCCCCAGGGGGCCATCCTGGGACCGAAGGTGATGTTGATCGACGAGACCGCCGGGTCGGGTGGTGATCTCCTGCCCTGGATGTTCCGCAAGCTCGGACTGGGTCCGCTGATCGGGCGCCCCACCTGGGGCGGGCTCGTCGGCGTCCTCGGGTTCCCGGTACTCATGGACGGGGGCGTGATCACGGCGCCCAATCTCGCCATCTGGACCGAGGACGGATTCATCGTCGAGAACGTGGGCGTGCCGCCCGACATCGAGGTCGAGCAGTGGCCCGCCGACCTCATCGCGGGCAGAGATCCGCAGCTCGAGCGGGCCATCGATATCGTCATGGAGCAGCTCGCCGCCGAGCCGCCCGTGGCCGCCGAGCGCCCGCCGTTCCCCATCCGGGTGCGAGGCAGATGAGGGCGCCGTGAGTCTTCCGAGGCGAGCGTTCTTGCGCGCGGCGGCGGCGCTCGCTGCGCTTCCGGCCGCGCTGGCGGCTTTCCCCTCCGTCCGGCGCGCCCGGGCCGCGGGCGCCACGGGCCGACGCGGCGCCTCACCGCCGGCCTTCGGGCCCCCGGCGCCGGCCTCGCCCCCGACGGCGTCGGCGGCCGCCCGTCCCCCCTTCGACCCGTGGATCGAAATCGATCCCGGCGCCCTGCGCCACAACGCCGCGGAGGTAGCCCGGGCCGCGGGAGGGCGACCGATCCTCGCGGTGGTGAAGAACAACGCCTACGGCTTGGGGTTGGCGCAGGTCGGACGGGTGCTGGAGCGCTCGGCGGAGGTCGATGGCCTGGCGGTGGTGACGGCCGCGGCCGCGTGGGAGGCGCTCGAGGCAGGCGTCACGAAGCCGATCCTCTTGATGGCGCGGGCGGATGACGAGGAGGCCGAGACGCTCGTGGCACGTGGGGTACGGCTGGCCACCATCGACGAGGCCGCGGCGGACCAGGTGACGCGATTGTCGCGACGCCTGGACCGTCCGATCCCCGTCCACGTGTATCTCGACACGGGGATGAACCGCGTAGGGATCGCCTTTCGGCGCGCGATCGCCTTCCTCGAGGTGCTGGCGACCTCGGGCGCGCGCGTGGAGGGGATGCTCACGGATTTCACCGAGACGGACGATTTCGATCCAGTCCAGCTAGAGCGTCTGCGCGCCGTGGTGCGCGACGCCGGCGCCGCGGGCCACGACCTCGGCAGGCTCCACGCCGCCTCCTCGCATGGGCTCTTCTTCCGACGCGACGCCCTGCTCGACATGGTCCGCCCGGGGCTGGTTCTGTACGGCGCCTACCCGGCCGGGACGATGGGGCGGGGAGATGTCGCACTGCGGCCGGCCTTCCGGCTCAAGGCCCGCGTGGCGCGAGTCGAGCGCCTCGAGGCGGGGGACGGCGTGAGCTACGGGCGAAACTACGTCGCGACCGGGCCGACATGGGTGGCGACCTTGCCCGTAGGTCATGCGGACGGGTACCCCCGTGGCTCCGTCAACGGTTGCGTCGTGTGGAGCGCGGGTCGCACGTACCCCGTGGTCGGCGCGGTGAGCGCCAGCCACACGATCATCGAGCTCGGGGCCGAGCCGTCGGTCCGAGTGGGGCAGGAAGGCGTCCTCATCGGGCCCGATCACCCCGACGTCCATCCGAACGCCGTCGCGGATCGGGCCGGCGTCTCCGTGTACGACGTGCTCATGCACCTGGGCGCCCGGCTCCCGCGGCGGATCTGATCCCGGTCCTCCAGGTACCGCCCGCGCCGCGACTTGGCGCCGGGCGTTCGCGCCCAGGGGACCCTCGCCTGGGTCCCCGCCCGTGGCACGTCGGGGCCGGGCCCCACGGACGCGACAGGTTGATCCGCTGGCTCCACGCACTAACTTGATGTGTGCGGTTGGGTGGTCGGGAGGTGAGGTGTACCCGTTACGCCCGGCTGGAAGGTGACCGATGATGGACCGGATGCGCGTCCAGGTCTTGCCTCCGCGGCTTTCGCAGCTGTCGAAGCTTTCGTGTATCGCGCTCGCCGTCCTCCTGGCGGGCTGCCTATATCCCAAGGTCAGGCTCGAGCCGGTCGATCGGAGCTTCGCACCGGCCCCCGTGCAGGCCGTCACCGTGTACGGATCGGCGCAGCAGGTGCAGCGCGATTTCGCGCTCGTCGCGCTCATCCACGTCGAGGGCGACCCGACCCTGGCCTTCGACCGCGACGCCATCATGGACATGACGAGGCTCGCGGCGCGCGCCGGCGCGAACGGGCTCGTGCTCGAGGATCTGCGCGCGGCCCGGCCGGAAGCGGTCGACGGCGATCTGCAAGATGGCGCAATCGCGACCGAGCGCGTGGCGAGCGCCATCCGGGTGTTCGACCGGCGCTGGGCCGACCGCTACTGGCGGTTCGGCGCTTCGCCCGGGCCGCTGGCGCAGCGCGCCTCGCTGCCCCAACCGCAGAACGACTGGCGTCGCGTGAGCACCTGGAACGGCACCGGCGGCCGGCAGACCGAGCAGTTCACCATCGCCGAGGGCGAATGGCGGATCGTGTGGGAGGCGGCCACCGATCCCGCGGACGGGAATCTCGAGGTGCTGATCTACCAGCTGCCGGGCGATCACCTCGCCGCTCGCATCGATCAGGACGGCGGTGGCGCCGGCGTGTACCTCGGCCTGCCGGGGGGCGGCACCTACTACCTCAAGATCCAGGGCGAGGGGTTGAGCTGGCAGGTCGCCGTGGAGACGCTAGCGAGCGTCCAGCGCTGAGCCCCGGGGCACGAAGCCTGCAGCGGGTCGAATCCGTTCGGAGTTCGCTCACCCGAGAAAGGAGCTCGACGGTGCTTCGCGCCTTGCGACTCGTTGCATCTTGCCTGTGTCTGGGTGTGGCCCTCGCGGGGTGCGAGGACGCGACGCCCTTCGGCGACGTCCTCGACGTCGACGGCGTCTACGTGGGTACGTGGACGCTCAGCTGGGCCACCAACAACCCGAACGTGAATCCGCCCGGGGTCACGGCGACCTGCCCGGGATCGCTGACGCTCGGCGACCAACGGGACGATCGCTTCGGGGGCACCTTCATCGTCCAGGCCAACGGTGACTGTCTCGATGGCAGCCCCGTGTCGGGAGAGGTCATCGAGGGCCGCGTGCGGACCGACGGGGGGATCAACTTCACCATGCGGGTGCCCCCCACGACGGGCGAGATCAAGCTCGAGGACGATATCTGGGAGGACATCTTCGCGGGCTCGGGTGTGATCCTGCCCGACCTGATCGTCGGCTGCGTGATCGTCGATGCGGACAATCAGATGAACGGCGGCATCACCGTGTCTTCGGTGAATGCGTCCGCGTCCGCCTCGCTGTCGTGCCCGGGAGGATTCGTCCAGCTGCAGATCCGCTTCCGCAGTCCCTGAGGAACTTCGCTGCGGGCAGGCGGGTCGTGGGTGCCCCGCGACCCTGCGCGGCGGTCTTCGCAGCCTGCTGACGCCCCCGCCCACCGACCGGTGGCGGGGGCCTCCTCATCCACTACTCCCCTGGCGTACGGGGGCGTATCCCCGGGCCGACCCGTCCGGCCCGACTCGAGCCGCTAGGCCGCCGCCACGAGCACGTGGTCCACGATCGCCTTGTAGTGGAGCAGCGTGCCCGCCATCACCATCACGTGCCACACCGCGTGGTTGTAAGGCAGGCGCTTGGCCCCGAAGAAGATGGTCCCGATGGTGAACGCGGCACCGCCCGCGGCCATCAGCAAGACGGCCGAAGAGCCCACCGCCTCGAGGATCTCGCCGATCATGAAGATGCCCAGCCACCCCATGACGAGGTACACGGCCACCGAGGTGCCGGGGTACCGGAAACGGAAGCGGAGCTTGAACGCCACGCCGAGGAGGGCGAGCCCCCAAGCGGAAACGAGGACGAACGTGCCCAGCCGACCCCCGATTCCCACCACGGCCAGCGGCGTGTAGGAGCCCGCGATGAGGGCGTACACCGCGCAGTGGTCGAGAATCCGCCAGCGGGCTTTGCGGACCCGGCAGCGCGCGGCGTGATAGACCGTGGTCGCGGCGTAGGAGAGCACCAGCGTCAGGCCGTACGCCACCGCGCTGAGCTGGACCCCGAGGTTGCCGGTGGGACGGCCCAGGTCGATCAAGACGCCGAGCGCGACCAGGCTGCCCAGGAGACCGAACCCGCCCGTGATGCTGTTGGCCAGCTCCTCCCGCTCGGAGACGCACTCCGGAAGCGGCGTCACCGTCCGGACGCCCCAACCGCCCGCCCGCGCGACGCGCTCCGCCAGACTCGCTTCCCCCCGTCTCATCCGCTCCCCTCCCCGTTGGTATCGGCTGGCTGTCTCGGCCCGCGGGCCGAGCCCGAACTTACGGGGGCGACGGCCGGGCAGGAACCGCGCCAGGCGCTGCCCGCGTCCGGATGGCCCGCCGACGCGCCGAATCGGCCCGCTCGGCCGTCCCCGGCGCCCGAGCGCGGCGCTGGGCGCGGGGGCGCGTTGGATCGGCCGACCGTCTTGCGCGCGGCGTCTCGATCTAGACATAATATAGACAGTATATAGAAATAACTTGTACACTCAGAAGACGCGGGCGGTCGGGCGGCTGCCGAGCCACGGTCGGGGGGCTGTGCCCGATCGCCTCGCCCCGACCCGGGGCTTCGCGCGCGCGAGGAGATCGATGACGCACGTTGCAACGCACCCCGGCGGACGCGGCGGCGAGGCCCTCCGATTGGCCACCTGGTTGCTCCTGCCCGTCGCCGTCGGGGCCCTGTCGGGGATCGTCACGGCGGGCGCCGTGGGGACCTGGTATCAGACGATCGCCAAGCCGGGATTCACCCCGCCCGATGCGGTGTTCGGTCCGGTGTGGACCACGCTCTACCTCATGATGGGCGCGGCCGCCTATCTGGCCACGCGCGCCGCGCGCCGCGGGGCGGGCAGTCGGCCCGATGCCCGGCGCGCCCGCGCGCTCTTCCTCCTCCAGCTGGCGCTCAACGGCGCCTGGTCCCTGATCTTCTTCGGACTCCGAAGCCCGGGGGCGGCCCTCGTGGAGATCATGATTCTGTGGGGCGCCATCGCGGCCACGATCGCCGCGTTCGCGAAGCTCTCGCGTCCGGCGGCCGCCCTCCTCGTCCCGTACCTGGCATGGGTGAGCTACGCGGCGGCGCTCAACGGGGCCATCTGGTGGCTGAACCGGTGATCCGGCGTTCCCGACGGCGGTCACCGGCCGCGACGGCATGTTCGTCCGATCACGTACCGAGTCGGGGACCGCGAACCTAGTCCCCACGGGCCTCCGCGGCCGCCCGCCGCATGGCCTTCTTCCGCTCGCCCGCATCCAGCGAACGCTTGCGCAACCGAACGGCGTCCGGGGTCACCTCGATCAACTCATCGTCGTTGATGAACTCGAGCGCGAGCTCCAGCGTGAGCTCGCGGGGCGGTTCGAGCCGGATGCCCTCGTCGGCCGACGCGGCCCGGATGTTGGTGAGCTTCTTCTCCTTGCACACGTTGACCTCGAGATCGCCGGCCCGAACGTACTCGCCGACGATCATGCCGCTGTACACGGGCGTGCCCGGGCTCACGAACATCGTCGCCCGCTCCTGGAGGTTGAACAGCGCGAACGCCACGGCGGTACCCTCGCGATCCGACACCAGGGCGCCCCGCCTGCGGCTCTGCAGCTGGCCGGCCCGCGGCCCGTATTCGAGGAAACGGTGGTGTAGCTGTCCCTCCCCGCGCGTGTCGGTGAGGAACTCGGAGCGATACCCGAACAGCCCGCGCGCGGGGATCTTGAAGGTGAGGCGGACCGGACCCCCCGGCGTCGACCGCATCGAGAGCATCTCGCCGCGCCTCGTGCCCATCTTCTCCATCACGACCCCGACGGCTTCGCTCGGCACCTCGATCACCGCCTCCTCGTAGGGCTCGAGGACCTCTCCGGCGGGTGTCTCGCGCAGAATCACCCGCGGACGCGATACCGTGAACTCGTATCCCTCTCGGCGCATTGTCTCCATCAGAATGGTCAGGTGCAGCTCGCCCCGACCCGAGACGGCGAACGTGTCCGGCGACTCCGTCTCGGAGACCCGCAGGGCCACGTTTCGCTCGAGCTCTCGGAACAAGCGCTCGCGCAGTTGACGCGTGGTCACGTACTTACCGGCCCGGCCGGCGAAAGGTCCGTCGTTCACCCGGAAATCCACCGCCAGGGTGGGCGCCTCGACCGCGATCCCCCGCAGGCGATCGCGGCGCTCGGGCTCGGTGACCGTGCACCCGATCTCCACCCCCTCGAGCCCCGCGAGGGCGACGATGTCCCCGGCGCTCGCCTCGTCGACCTCCACGCGCTTGAGCCCGTCGAAGCCGTAGATCTTGAGGATGCGCGCGAAGGTGGCCTCCTCGGCCGGCACCTCGCCCGGCTCGCCGAGCGGGAGCAGGGCCACCTCGTCGGCTTCACGCACGCGTCCCCGCTCGATGCGACCGATGGCGATTCGCCCCACGTAGGCGGAGTGGTCGAGGGTCGACGTGAGCATCTGGAAGGGCCCGTCGGGCTCGCCGCGCGGAGGCGGCACCGTCTCGAGGATGGCCTCGAACAGGGGGGTCAGGTCGCCCCCGCGGCCCTCGGGATCCAAACGGGCCCACCCCTCGCGCCCGCTCGCGTAGAGAAAGCGTGCGTCGAGCTGCGCCAAGTTGGCTTCGAGCTCGAGGAACAGCTCCAGCACCTCGTCGTGCACGGCCTCTGCCCGCTGGTCGGGCCGGTCGACCTTGTTGATCACGACCACGGGGACCAGGCCGAGCTCGAGCGCCTTCCGCGTCACGAACCGCGTCTGCGGCATCGGTCCCTCGGCGGCGTCGACGAGCAGCAGCACCCCGTCCACCATGCGGAGGATGCGCTCGACTTCGCCGCCGAAATCCGCGTGCCCGGGCGTATCGACGATGTTGATCTTGGCGCCGCCCCAGCGGACGGCCGTGTTCTTCGAGAGGATCGTGATGCCGCGCTCGCGCTCGAGGGGGTTCGAGTCCATCACGCGCTCCGCGATCTGCTCGTGGGCCTGGAAGGCCCCGGCCTGCCGCAACATGTGATCGACCAGCGTCGTCTTGCCGTGATCGACGTGGGCGATGATGGCGATGTTGCGCAGGTCTGGGGTCACGCGGTCCTCGTTCTCGGAACACCTCGACGCGCGCCGGCGGACGGCCGCGCGGCCGGAGATGCTACGCACCCGGGGAACGGATCGAAACTCGGGCGGGGCCGCCGTCGCTGAATTGCCGGAAGCGGCCGGCGAGGGCATCGTGGGCGAACCAGCGCGGCCGGCCGCGGGCCGGCCGACCCACAGTGGAGGCGGGCCGCCGGCCCGTGATCCGCCGCCCGCCCATCGCGCGCCGGCGACGACCGTCCGCGGCGGTGCGAGAGGGCGAGGGAGAGGAGCGTGGAGCGCGACCCGACGCCGCTTGCTCGCCATCGCGGGCATCACGATCACCGTCGTGTGGATCTCGATCCTGGCCCGCTTCCGCGAGCTGGAGCCGCCGCCCCCCCCGGTGCGCGCCGACTTGAACCCTTGGGATTTCCTGGGTTGCGTCGAGCTGGAGGTGGGTGACTGGGAGCCGCCGCGCGCCGACGCGTCGGGCCGCGCCTCCGTGCCCCGTCACCTGCTGTTGGTTCCCGATGCGTTCGACGAGTG